>DXAQ01000009.1 GCA_019116905.1 Candidatus Mucispirillum faecigallinarum
AAGTGCAGAAACATCAGATAAAAATCTAGATGAAGAAAATAAAACTGATGAAGAAAATAATGATTTAGTAAACGTATTAAGTGAAAATCAGGAAGAAAAATCAGAAACTGAAAATATACCTGAAACAGCAAGTGATATAGAAACAGAAAACGGTGCTGAAAATAAAGCAGACGCAGAAACAGGTGCTGAAAGTAAAACGGAAACAGAAGTTGAAAATGAAATAGAAACTGACAGTAAACAATCGCTTGATGAGGCAGAGCAGTTTATTATAAATAATGATAAAGCACATGAAAATGAAACATTAGCAAATGAAGAAACTGATGATGAACATAAGCAATTATTAAGCAAAAAAGTTCCGTCATCAATAGGCGATATGACTTATGATGATATGATTGATGATGATTTTCAGTATGGTAAAATAGTAGATGACAGCTATAAAGATAAAGACAGCGAAAATGCCAATGTGGATTTAGGAGAGTCTGCCCCATTTACACAAGGAAATATTATGGATGAAATTCTTAGTGCAGTAGGTATGACCCAGGACGATATGGCAGATGATGAAAGGATTGATACATCAGAAAAAGATAGAAAACTTATGCGGTTAGAAAATTTTCTTGAAAAAATACAGCATAATAAGGAAAGCAAATGAATATATTAGTTATTAACGGACCAAATATTAATATGTTAGGCCAGAGAGAGCCAGGCCATTACGGCGACATAAGCTTTTATGAGCTTGAAGATTTAATTAGAGATGAGGCTGCAAAGCAGGGTATAGAGGTTGATTTTTTTCAATCTAACTCTGAGGGTGCTATTGTTGACTGTATCCAGCAGGCAGGCAGTTATGACGGTATTATATTAAATGCTGGTGCATATACTCATACAAGCATAGCTATCAGGGACGCATTATTATCAATTAAAGCAAAATTTATTGAAGTACATTTATCAAATGTATTTGCAAGGGAGCCGTTTCGTCATCATTCATATCTTTCTGATATTGCAGTTGGTGTAATTGCTGGGTTTAGAGAAGATTCCTACTTAATGGCACTTAATTATTTTGCAAACGGGGTGTGGCAATGATTAGCAGAATAGCAGCAGTTCAGCGAGAACTTCGCAGTTTAGATATTCCTGCGGTACTAGTAACTAATTTAAGCGATGTTAAATATTTAAGCGGTTTTACAGGTTCAACTGCATATATGCTTATAGATTTAGAAAAGGCAGTATTTTTCACAGACGGCAGATATAGTATCCAGTCATCAGAAGAAGTGGCAGAAAATATTGTAGTAGAGATTGTTAAAGACTATTCTAAAATATATACAGAAAGATGTGCTGCATATAAAAAGATATTATTACAGCCATCATGCTCTATAAATATAAGCTCAAAAATAGCATCCAGTGGTGTAGAAATCTATCTTGATGAAAAAGATTTTATGCAAAGACTGCGTATGGTTAAAGATAATAAAGAGATAGCCATGATAAAGGAGCAGTATAATTTAGCAGGCAGGGCATTTTTACGGAGTTTAAAATCATTTAAATATGATACAAGTGAAAAATCATGGGCGGCAGCATTAGAATACCACATGAAAATGCTTGGTGCTAAGGGAGAAAGTTTTGAAACAATTGTAGCATCAGGTATAAGGGGAGCTATGCCCCACGGAACAGCATCAGCTAAAAAAATTACAAAAGGCGAACCTGTAATAATAGATTTTGGCAGTAAAGAACAGTATACAAGCGACTATACAAGAATGATTTATGCAGGAAATGACAGCGAAGTATTAAAGGTAATAGATGTGGTTCGTTCTGCTCTTGAAAAATCAATTGAAAATATAGAGGAAGGCAAACTTTGCGGCGATATTGATAATATTGCAAGGCAGTATATAGAAGAACAGGGATATGGTGCATATTTTAACCATTCATTAGGTCATGGTGTTGGAATAGATGTGCATGAGCTGCCTGTATTAAAACCAAAAGGCGATATACTGCTTGAAGATAATATGATATTTACAATAGAGCCTGGTATATACCTGCCTGATAAATTTGGTGTCCGTTTAGAGCAGACAGTTCTTATTAATAATGGTAAACCTGAAATAATAAGTTCAGCGTTAGATAAATATGTTTATGATATTATAGAATAATAAAACGCTTTTTTACCAGTTCTTTATTTTGTCAAAAATATTAATAAAAAAACGGTTTATTATAAAATTTTATAATAAATTAATAAGATATTAAGTAAAAACAGTAACAATTGCAACCATTTATATAAAATATCGTTAAAAAAAGGCATAAAAGCATAATATTTTTATTTAATAAAATGTCAGCGTCATAAAAAACATATATTTTTCTTAATAATAAACTCACTTTCTATTGCCTTAATAAAATTTTTGTGCTAAATTAAAATTAATTCAGTATAACAAACTGTTTTATAATCAAAATTATCTAAGTGGTATTAACTGCTTTTAGATATAATTTGGAGGGCCAGATGAAAGAGTATAATTCTACTCAGAGGGTAGGTTTGATTTTAGGACCTATCGTTTTTATTATTATGCTGCTTATTACTCCGCCTGATGGTATGACATCTGCGGCAATGAAAGTGGCAGCAATTACAACATTAATGGCTATATGGTGGATAACAGAAGCAGTGCCTATACCTGCTACATCATTACTGCCTATTTTGCTATACCCATTATTAGATGTAATGAAAGTTGGCGATGTTACAGCAAAATATGCTGACCCTACAATATATCTGTTTATTGGTGGTTTTTTCATTGCAGTTACAATGGAAAGGTGGCATCTTCACAGGCGTATTGCGCTTTATACAATTAAACTTGTAGGTACAAGCCCGTCAAAAATGACACTTGGTTTTATGATTGCAACAGGTTTTATTTCTATGTGGGTTTCAAACACTGCAACAGCAATGATGATGGTGCCTATTGGTTTAGCAGTTATAGCACAGGTTACAGGTATATCATCTAAACAGCTTTTAGATGGTTCAGTTGGTATTCAGGAGCAAAACTTTGGTAAAGGTTTAATGCTTGCCATAGCTTATGCAGCCTCTATTGGTGGTGTTGCAACTATCATAGGTACTCCGCCTAATACTATTATGGTTGGTATGCTTAATTCTACATATAACCAGACAATTACATTTGGTCAATGGATGATGTTTGGTCTGCCGCTTGTAATTATAGTTATGGCGCTTACATGGGTAATGCTTGTAAAATTTCTTTTCCCAACAGGTGATTTAAAACTTGCAAAAGGTAAAGACGTTATAGATTATGAAATTAAAAAAATGGGACCTATAACAAAACAAGAAGTAATAGTTTTAATAGTTTTCTTACTTGTTGCATTTTTATGGATATTTTCACCAAAACTTAAATCAATCTTTCCTAGCTTAAAAGGAGTAAATGATACAGTAATTGCTATGCTTGGTACAATTCTTCTTTTTGTAGTGCCAGCAGACTGGAAAAAAGGTATATTTATATTAGACTGGAAAACAGCCGTTAAAATACCTTGGGATATAGTATTATTATTTGGCGGTGGTTTTGCTGTTGCCTCAGGTTTTCAGGTATCAAAACTGGCAAGTTTTATTGCTAAACAGCTTGAAAGTTTAAATGGTATGCCAATGATAGTATTTATTGCTGTTGTTACGCTTTTAGTAGTATTTTTAACAGAAATTACTTCAAATACTGCTACTGCCACACTTCTTGTTCCTATTATGGGTGCATCAGCTGTAGCATTAGGTATCCACCCTTATGCAACAATCGTTCCTGCATGTGTAGCTGCATCATATGCATTTATGCTGCCAGTTGCAACGCCTCCAAACGCGGTAGTATTTGGAAGTGGAGCGATACGAATAAAAGATATGGCAAAAGCCGGGCTTGGGCTTAACATTTTTGGCACAGTAGTTATTGTTATATTTGTGATGTATGTAATGCCTATGCTTTGGGGTATTGATTTAACAACTACACCAGACTGGGCAAAAGCTGCAGAAGCAGCAGCTGCTGTTGCAAAATAAATATAATTGAATTAATTATATATCTTATAAAGGCTGTGTTTATACACAGCCTTTTTTTATAGTTATTTTTCATTCAGGCTTATGGGACATAAGGAAGAAATCTTATTAAATTTTTAATAAAATTTAATAAGATTATTTTTTTTCTATCCAGGCGGGTAAAGACAGCTCTTGCAAAAAACGCTCGTCTATGAAATTTTTTAAAAACATTTGGCAGCAGTAAATGCTGTCCAGCCACCGTTTTCTTTTTCATCGTTACTCACTTGGGAAAACTGGTATCCTCATTAAACATCACTGGGCGCACCCACGCAGGCAACGGCTCCCTAGCAATTTTTCTATTTACTCCTTATTTAGTTGGGAAAACGTCCTTGTAAAAATCACTGGTCATAAGCCCTAATATTCTTGCCAAGAAATATAAGACTTATCGCCTTGCTCTGAGGGATATAATGTATTGATAATTAAAATAAATTATTAATATTTGCCATATAAAACTTATATATATAATAAATTGTAAAAATAAAAAAACCAAACTTAGCTGTATTCTAAGTTTGGTTTATAATAATTTAATAACTTTAAAAATTATATTTTATCTAAATGTAAAGCTGTCGTAATGAAGATTTTTTATGCTTATATTATCTGCTTTTAAACCTTTTTCTACACATCTTCTAAACCCGTAAGGGCCGCAGAACCATATAGATGATGCAGCAATATCTGGAGCTAATGATTTAATTTTATCATAAGTAAGAAGTCCGTCTTTATTTGTATCAACTGAAATTAGTTTTACATTTGATTTAGAGCATAATGATTTAATTTTATCATCAAAAGGCGATTTACCAACACTGCTGAATATTAATGTAATATTTTTTTCATTTTTATTTAATGATAAGTTTTCAAGTGCTGCGATAAATGGAGTTATACCAATACCGCCAGCAATCCAAAGTTGATTTTTATTACTATCATCAAAAGTAAACTGACCATAAGGTCCTTCAACACGAACAGTGTCTCCTTCTTTAATATTATTTACAATTTTATTTGTAAAATCACCGCTTTCTTTAATATAAAATGTTAGGATGCCATCATTACTGTATGATGCTATACTAAATGGGTGAGGCTCAAAAGAAAATTTAAATTTTAAAAATACAAACTGACCTGCTTTATATTTAAATGTATCAGGTGCTGAAATTTTAATTTCTATAATACCTGTTTGTATGCTTTTAATGCTTTTTACAGTGCCGTTAAATCGTTTATTAATGCCTGTAAGCTGAAACAGTGTAATTACAGCACATACTGCACCAATGATAACAAATGCATGCAGTATAACACCGCCAACAGTTCCAACCCAGCCGCCTCTAAATATTGTTGCAAAGGCATGAAATGCAACAAAAAGATAAAGTAAAGGTATAAGCTTATGAGTATACTGGAAAATATGGTATGGGATTTTTCTGTATGCTGCTATAAATACTACTATTATCATTATAATAAAAGCAGGATCTAAAAATGCATAAGATGCTTTATAAATTTCTAAAATAGTGCCTGTTAAATGGTTAGTTGATGCTGGGCTTTCAATAATACCTGCTTTTATAAGCATTTTGTTTGAAAAAGAAATAATATAGTGAATAAAGCCAAATAAAAAGCCAAGCCCTGCACTAAGCTTATGAAAATTATAAGCTTTATCAAGGCCTCCAAGTAAATTATTAATAAAAGAAATCCTTGCTGATGCAATAACTGCTGCAGACATAAAAATAATACCAAGTGTACCTGAAAGATACATTATCTGAATACGTAACCCATAGTAAGAAGTGCTTGTTAAAAGCCTTTCAAGGCTAGGGGAAAGAATAAAAGCCAGCAGTGCTGCTAAAAAGATAAATAATACCCATTTAGTATAATTTTTCATAAAACCTCCAACGTAAAAATAAAACGATACTGCATATTGCAGCATATTATATAATGATTATATAATTTAAAGAATAAAAAGAACAAAAGATAGAAGGTTAAAAGAAAAGTGGCGGTTCAGGGAATTGAACCCCGGACACTGCGGATATGAGCCGCATGCTCTAACCACCTGAGCTAAACCGCCATATAAAAAAGTTGCGGGGGCCGGATTTGAACCGACGGCCTCCGGGTTATGAGCCCGACGAGCTACCAAGCTGCTCTACCCCGCGTCATCAAGGATAAACTATATAACCTATAAATTATCTTTTGTCAATAACTTTTTTTAAATAAATTTTAAATAATATCTTATATTATTGATATATAAGATATTATTTTTTATATTTTTTAGTTTGTTTCTTCTTCAACTGGTGGATAAGGTTTATCTTTTCTATACATTGTAGCCTGAGCTATAGCAATTAAGCTGTGGTCGCCGTCAAAGACTTTTACTTCATAAGTGCCTAATTTTCTAGTTTTACTAAGTTCTCTTGCCTCTGCTATTAATGGGCCTTTTGTGCCTGGTTTAATATAAGAAATATTTGCAGCTGCGGTAACAGCAAAAGTGCCGTAAGCAGTAGTGGCAACTCCAAGTGTAGTATCAACTATTGCAAAAATCGCACCGCCGTGAGTTATTCCCATACTGTTTTTATGCTGAGCTTTTAATTCCATTATTGTTTTTGCATAGCCTTTATCTAAATCTAATATTTTTATATTCATGGCTTTTGCAAAAGCACTGTGTGTAGAATGGTATTCTTTAATACGCTGTAATTCTTCTGTCATAAATCACCTTTAATAATGTTTTTCTACATATATTAGAATATAAAATGTGTTATATTTTCAATACATAACTTTAAGAAAAACAAAAATTCTACATTCTTTTTCCGAAAATGCTTGTATTTTATTTGAAGTTACAATAATATAAAGTCATGAAATTTAATGTGATAGCTTCAGGCAGTTCTGGCAACTGCTATTGTATAGAAAATAATGGCCATTTTATCTTTGTAGATGCAGGAGCAACATTAACATCTATTAGGAAAGGTTTAGAAAACAGAAAGCCGGATATGAAAAAGGGGGCAAGTCTTTTTATAACCCATGAGCACACGGACCATATATCTGGTATTCTGCCGCTTATCTCAAGCTTTAACCCAAAGATATATACATCGCGGGGCACAGCTTTTGCCTTAGTGGAAAAGGGGGTAGACCCTGAAACTATTTTTACGATAGATGCTAATATTACTTATGAATTTGCAGATTTTACAGTTATGCCATTTAAAACTATGCATGATGCGGCAGAACCATTTGGCTATAAGTTTGATTTTGGCAGTAAAACTGTTTCAATAGCTACAGATTTTGGAATAGTTACAGATGATGTGCTTAAAGCTGTAGAAGACAGCCATGTGTTAACAGTAGAATCTAACTATGAAGATGAATTATTGAAAAAAAACCGTAAATATCCAGAATATCTTAAAAAACGGATACTTTCAAAAAAAGGGCATCTTTCTAATAAAGATGCTTTCTATCTTATAGGCGAATTAAGTAAGTGTAAATTAGAACGCTGCTTTTTAGGTCATGTTTCTGAAAATAATAACGACTATGATATTCTTGAAAAATATGCAGATGCATGTCTTAATGTCCATAATATTGAAACTTCTGTATTAAGGCAGAAAACAAGGGCAGCTTTTAATATATAATCTTTGGAGGAACACATGAAAGAAATGGGCTATGGAGCATCATTTGTAAAAAATTTTTTAGGTAACACGCCGGCATGGTATAAGCTTTCTATACTGGCTTTTTTAGTAATTAACCCAATACTTTTTTTACTTGTAAGTAAAACGCTTGCAGGCTGGGTATTAATTGCAGAGTTTATATATACACTTGCATTAGCATTAAAGTGTTATCCGCTGCCGTCAGGTGGTCTGCTTGCAATAGAGGCATTACTTTTAGGTATGACAAGCCCTTCTACACTTTTGCATGAAGTAGAGGCAAACTTATCAGTTATCTTATTATTAATGTTTATGGTAGCAGGCATATACTTTATGAAAGATTTTCTTTTATTTGTATTTTCACGTCTGCTTGTTAAAGTAAAATCAAAACTTGCCTTATCACTTATATTTTCCATATTAGGCGCATTTCTTTCTGCCTTTTTAGATGCATTAACTGTAACAGCTGTTATAATAGCAGTAGCTTATGGTTTTTATGGTATATATCACAGATATACAACTCAGGCAGGTGCTCAGGGCAGCCTTTCAGATGATAGTAAAATTCCAGAGGACAGCAAAAAAGATTTAGAGCAGTTCAGGGGATTTTTAAGAAACTTAATGATGCATGGTGCAGTAGGTACAGCATTAGGTGGTGCGATGACACAGGTTGGCGAGCCGCAAAACTTAATTATTGCAGCTGCTGCCGGCTGGAGCTTTGTAGATTTCTTTATGCACTGTGCTTACGTTTCTGTACCTGTTTTTATTGCAGGTCTTTTAACTGTAATAATCGTTGAACTTACTCACCTTTTAGGATACGGCTATAAACTTCCAGATAATGTTCGCAGGATATTAGAAGAAGATGCAGAAAAAAGTGCTGCTCAGATGACAAAAAACACTAAAATGCGTTATATTGTGCAGGCATCTGTTGGTGTAATTTTAATTATATCACTTGCACTTCACATAGCAGAAGTTGGTTTTATCGGCTTAATGGTTATAATTTTATTAACAGCATTTAATGGTGTTACAGATGAGCATCATTTTGGCCATGCATTTACTGAGGCGCTGCCTTTTACTGCACTGCTTGTTGTATTTTTTGCAATAGTTGGTGTTATACAGGATTTAAAACTTTTTAAACCTATAA
>DXAQ01000010.1 GCA_019116905.1 Candidatus Mucispirillum faecigallinarum
CGACTGCTTAATGTGTTGCAATCGTTTTTAGATTTTACAATATAGAATAAAATAAGTAATAAACTATTGACAATTTGGTATTATTACTCCATTCTATAAGTATTAAGGAATTTCTATTTCCGGAGGTCAATGCAATGTCTAAAATTAGAGTTTTAATCGCAAAACCAGGTCTTGATGGTCATGACAGGGGTGCAAAAGTTGTTGCCCGTTCATTAAGAGATGCTGGGTATGAAGTTATTTACACAGGTCTTCGTCAAACTCCTGAAGCTATTGTTGCTACAGCAGTGCAGGAAGATGTGGATGCAATCGGCTTATCAATTCTTTCAGGTGCTCATAATACAGTATTTCCTAGAATTATTGAACTTTTAAAAGAAAAAAATGCATCAGATATTGTAGTGTTTGGTGGTGGAGTTATTCCAGAAACTGATATTCCAGGTCTTTTAAAAGCTGGTGTTGCTCATATTTTTACACCAGGCACACCAACAGAAGAAACAGTTAAATTTTTAGCTGAAACTGTTAAACCAAAAGACAGAGCTTAATAATATTAATTAAGTATACGTATCATTTAGGAGGGGGCAAATAAAAATGCTCCCATTTTTTTACAGGTGGAGTTATGAACGAATTTTGCAGTAAAGTTTTTAGTGGAGATGTGCGTGCATCAGCAAGGCTGATGAGACTTGTAGATGACAGGGCAGAAGGTTATGAAGAATATATGAAAGAAGTATGGAAGCATACAGGCAATGCTCATATAATAGGCATAACAGGAGCCCCTGGTGCTGGTAAATCTACTATGACGGATAAGCTTATTGCAAAATACAGAGCAATGGGTAAAACTGTAGGTGTTGTAGCCATTGACCCAACAAGTCCATTTTCAGGCGGCGCTATTTTAGGGGACAGAATTAGAATGGCAAACCATGCAACAGATGAAGGTGTTTTTATACGCAGTGTTGGCACAAGAGGTCATCTTGGCGGGCTTTCTGTATCTACTATGGATATAGTTGCTGTAATGGATGCTATGGGTAAAGATATTGTTATTATAGAAACTGTGGGTGTAGGTCAGGACGAAGTAGAGATTGCCATGGTTGCAGATACTTGTATTGTAGTAACTGTTCCAGGGCTTGGTGATGATATTCAGGCTATAAAAGCAGGTATTTTTGAAATAGCAGATATTTTTATTGTTAATAAGGCAGACAGGGATGGGGCAGAAAGAACTGTCCGTGATTTAGAAATGATGCTTGAAATGGTTCATCAAAAGACAGGCTGGAATGTGGAAGTATTAAAAACTGTTGCTGCAAGAGATGAAGGCATTGATAAGGTTGTGGAAACAATAACAAAACATGCAGAATTTTTTGATAAAAACATTAAGCCAAAAAGAATGGAAGACAGGCAGCTTCACGTAGCTTATGGTGTTGTTAGAGAAAAAATAGTCAAAGAAATATTTAAAGAAGAAGAAATTAGAAAATTAATTAAGCAGGGCTTAGACCCATACTCAGCTGTAGAAAAGTTATGGGCAGGAAAGTAAATGAAAAGAATTTGTCTTTTTGCAGGATATGATAATAAAAATATAATCCATGACTATGTAGTTTATTATTTAAAAGAGTTATCTACCGTATCAGATATATATTACATGGCAGATAATGAAATAAGTGAAGAAGAAAAAGTAAAGATTGCACCTTATGTAAAAGGAGCATATGGCTTTAATCATAAAAAATACGATTTTGGTTCCTGGCAGGAATTAATAAAAATAGTAGGCTGGGAAAAAATATCAGAATACGATGAATTAATTTTAGCAAATGACAGCGTATTTGGTCCACTTTATCCTATGAAAGATTTTTTTACAAAAATAGAAAAAGATGTTGAATGGGATATTTGTGGAATAACAAGGTCATTTGAAAAACAAGTGTGGCATCTAAACAGTTACTTTTTAGTTTTTAGGTATAAAGCATTTACAAGTGATATATTTAAAGAACATTTATTAAGTGTAAAACAAGAAGAAAATATATCTCAGGTAATAGAAAAATATGAAGTGCCGTTTATGTATAAATTCTATAATAATGGTTATTCAGTAAAAGTATTTTGTGGTTTGAATACACATATATATTTATACTGGCAGGAGTATTGCAATGCAGGAGTGCCTTTTATTAAAAAGAAAATATTTAATAAAGGTATGTTTGATTCCCGCTATAAATCAGATTGGAGAGAGTATATAAAAAATAATACAAATTACAATATAAAATATATAGAAGACTATGCAAATGGACAAGCAGATGTTGATTTAGAATATATCCATACAAGCCCATTAATTCAATTTATTAAAATATTTAAAGATTTTTATAAGTGGTTAATACATATAAATATTAAGAAAGGAAAGTTTTATTTTAAACTTTTTGGAATATATATGGTAAAAATCAATAAGAAATATTATACGTATATTTTATTTGGTAAACCTATGAAAAGCAAAATTAATGCAATACCAATAAAAATAATTAAACAATAAGCAAGGAAATGTTTTTATGAAACGAATATGTCTTTTTGCAGGCTATGATGATAAAAATATAATTCATAATTATGTAGTGTACTATTTAAAAGAATTATCTACCGTATCAGATATATACTATATGGCAGATAATGAAATAAGTGAAACTGAAAAATCAAAAATCATGCCTTATGTAAAAGATGCATACGGCTTTAATCATAAAAAATACGATTTTGGTTCCTGGTATGAACTTATAAAAATAATCGGCTGGGAAAAAATCTTAGAATATGATGAATTAATTTTAGCAAACGACAGCGTATTTGGTCCGCTTTATCCTATGAAAGACTTTATAGGTAAAATAGAAAAAGATACTGAATGGGATGTGTGCGGCATTGACAGGGTATATTCATTAAATACAAACAGATGGTATTGCAGCAGCTTTTTTATTGTTTTTAAAAAGAATACACTTGCATCTGGTATTTTGCAAAATGTTTTTAATAATATTCCTGACAGGATAACATATGATTACGCTGTAAAAGAGCTTGAAAATCCATTAATGGAAAGCTTTTATAAAGCAGGATATACAGTTAAATCATTTTGTGGTTCTTATAAGAATATATTTTTCAGCTGGCAGGAGTATTGCAGTGCAGGCGTGCCTTTTATTAAAAAGAAAATATTTACAAAGGAACTTTTTTACTTATGTCATAAAAACGACTGGATAACATATATTAATCAGAATTATGACTATAATATAAACTATATAACAGACTGCTTAAAAAATGATGAAAAATATATAATTGAGTTTAAAGAAAATAAGATAGATAAGCTAAAAAAAATATATCGTAAAATATTGCGAATAAATATAAGAAAAGATAAATTTTATTTAAAATTATTTGGCATAAACATAGTTAAAATAAATAAGAAACATTTTACATATATACTATTTGGCAAACAAATGAAAAGCAAAATGAATATAATACCAATAAAAATAATTAACCAATAATCAAGGAAATATTGTAATGAAAAGAATATGTCTTTTTGCTGGCTTTAATAAAAATAATAAAATAGAAGATTATGTAGTATATTATTTAAAAGAATTATCTACCATATCAGAAGTATATTATATGGCAGATAATGAAATAAGTGATGAAGAAAAATCAAAAATAATGCCGTATGTGAAATATGCTGATGGATATAAACATGAAAGTTATGATTTAGGCTCATGGAGTATACTAGTTAATAAATTAGGCTGGGATAAATTATCAGAATATGATGAACTGATACTTGCAAATGACAGTGTATGCGGACCATTATATAAAATGGATGACTTTATTTATGAAGTGGAAAAAGATATAGAGTGGGATATTTGCGGCATAGACAGGGCTTATAATCAGGAAATGAAAATATATTTTTTAAGTAATTATTTTCTAATATTTAGAAATAAAACATTTTTAACAGACATATTTAAAAATCATATAAATAATACTATAAAAAATGCAGGCAGAAACGATATTATTAATACATACGAAGTGCCTTTTATGAAGAAGTTTTATAGTAATGGTTATATAGTAAAATCAGTGTTATCTCAGGATGTAAATGTATATGACCAGTGGTTAGAAGCAGTAAAATCTGGCTCACCATTTATTAAAATAAAAGGGCTGCTTGGAAATAATACAAAAATAAGCGATATTATATATATTAATAAAAACTATGATTATCCATTAAAATTAATAAAAAAATTAATAATAAAAAGAATTACAAAAAATATCAGGCAGAATTTAATCAGGTTTCATATAGGTAAAGGAAAAACAAATATTAAAATATTAGGTATAAATATTATCAGGCATGAAAATATTTATAATACACCAATAGATGAGGCAGCATGCCCTATAAAAAAAATAAATAATTATAATAAGCCTTTGAATAATATGGCTGTAAAAATATAATATTTTACTAATATGGAGAAATAAATGGATAAAAAAAATGCATTAGTTTTTGCATGCGACCATAATTTTGTTTTTACACTTGCAGTTGCTTTAATCAGTTTAAAAGACAACTCACCTAAGGCATTAGAAAATTCTGATGTAATAATATTTTATCAAGGTTTTACAGAAAAAGATAAAGAGATAATCAATAAAATATATAACTGCAGATTGATTGAATATAAATTTGCAGTAAACACAAACTTTGAGCATGAAAATTTTAAAAAATTTACTCAGCTTACTTTTGCAAGATATGATTTATTTCCACTTTTAGATGAATATAAGAAAGCATTATATATAGATGTTGATGTTATGATAACAGGTGAACTGCAGTGGATATTTGATAATTTTGGTGATAAATCAGGCATAGCAATGTGCGAAGATACCCAAAAAGGTTTAACTAAAATTACAAAAAACTTTATTAAGCCAATGAATGAATACGATATGACAGTTCCATGCTATAATGCAGGGGTAACACTTTACTGCGATAATATAAAAAACAGAGAAAATTTACGTATGTGGTGTTATGAAAAAACGGCTTTATGGCTTGAAAATCTGGTATGTCCTGACCAGGGAGTTGTAAATATTATGCTGCAGGAATTTAATATTGAGATAGAAGTTATGCCTGATATCTGCAACTGCACACCATCAAACGATAAATATTACGATAAATCAAGAAAAGATATTTTAATATATCACTGTGCAGGGGGCGGCGTAAGATTTTGGAGATATTCATATAATGCCCAGTGGGAAAAATATTACGCAGAATATTTATCTCTTGGTGGGGAAGAATATGTTAATAATGATAAACCATGGAGAAAGTTTATAAAAAAATATAAACTTTACAAATATGACTTTTTTGAAAGAAGCCCTAATCCAAATGTACATTTTGGAAGATTTATGAAATACCTTATTACATACCCTTACTATTACTTTTTCAAAAGGGCAAAATAATTATGAAAAGATTATGTCTTTTTGCAGGGTATGATAAAAAAGGTATTATCCATGATTATGTAATCTATTATGTTAAGGAATTATCTGCTTTATCAGATGTATATTATATGGCAGATAATGAAATAAGTGATGAAGAAAAATCAAAAATAATGCCTTATGTAAAAGGAGTTTATGGTTTTCATCATAAAAAATATGACTTTGGCTCCTGGCAGGAGCTTATAAAAATAATCGGCTGGGAAAAAATCTTAGAGTATGATGAAATAATTTTAGCAAACGATTCCTGCTTTGGGCCCCTTTATAATATTAAGCCGGTATTAGAATATGCAGGCCAGAACAACTGTGATTTTTGGGGTATCCAGACAGGCACAATAGAACATATCCATTTGCAGACATATTTTATAGTATTGAAAAAACAGGTAGCTGCATCAAAAGTATTTAAAGATTTTTTTGAATCAGTGAAAGAGCATAAAGATAAACATGAAATTATTGTTTATAATGAAATAAGATTTACAAAATTATTACTGGAAGCAGGTTTTAAGGCAAAGAAACTGATTAATACTCATGCAGGATTATATGGGGAATGGAGAACATGCGTAAAACTTGGTATTCCACTTATCAAAACAGCAGTTTTTAAAGATATTCACGAACAGCACAGGTTTCAAACATTAACAGGTTATGACAAATTAATAAAAAAATATGCAAAAAATTATAATATAGAGCTGATAGATAACTATATCAAAGAAATGAATATTCAAAGGGACTATAAAAATCCTGATATGAAATACAGATTATACAGTATAAAAAGGGCGTTAAAAGATTTTAGAAAGTGGTTAATACAAATAAGAATACGTAAAAAAGTGAAAATAATAAGAATTTTTGGGATATATTTGGTTGATTACTTAGAAAACGATTTAGAGCCACTATTTACAACTGACCAGTTAAAAAAATTTTTCTAAAAATCAGCTGTAAAATTTTTTACGTAAAAATTTAGGCAGTATGTTTCTATATATCCGCATAAATTTTATAAAGTAATGAGCTTTATTTTTTAAAGTAAAATACTGTATTCGTTTAAGCCAGACTTTTTGCCACTTTTTACAGTTAAATTCATCTATATTAAGTTTTATAATTTCATCTTTATGCTGTAATAAAAAAGATTTTAAATCAGATAAAGAAAGTTTTGAAATATCAGTCTGGGAAAATTTATCTCCAACAAAAAAAGACACTGTAAGATTATCAAGAATATTTTCATTGTCATTTAAAACATTATAATTTTTAGGCTCTGTCACAACAAATGGTTGATTTTTGACGAGAAATA
>DXAQ01000151.1 GCA_019116905.1 Candidatus Mucispirillum faecigallinarum
GGCGATGAAGATATACACATGGCAGTTGAAAAAAGACTTACTGAAATAGTAGGCCCTGTTGGAGGAAAACTGCATACTGCACGCAGCAGAAATGACCAGGTGGCAGTTGATGTAAGAATGTATATAATGTATGAAGCCGAAACTGTTAAAGCATACTTAATTAACCTTATCCGCGTGCTTGTAGATAAAGCAATAAATAATATAGGTGTTATTATGCCTGGCTTTACTCATTTACAGACTGGGCAGCCTATTTTATTTTCTCATTATCTTATGGCTTATTTTCAAATGTTTAAAAGAGATTTCCAAAGAATAAGCGATTTAATGATTAGAGCAAACTACTGCCCTCTTGGTGCAGGGGCTCTTGCAGGCACAACGTTTCCAATAGATAGAAATTACACTGCTACTACTCTCGGTTTTTACGGACCTACTGAAAACAGTATAGATTCAGTATCTGACAGAGATTTTGTTATTGAATTTTTATCTGCTGCAAGTATATGTATGATGCACTTATCAAGGTTTTCTGAAGAAATAATACTTTTTTCTAACCCTGATGTTAATTTTATTACATTAACTGATGATTACTGCACAGGTTCATCAATTATGCCTCAAAAGAAAAATCCAGATATTCCAGAATTAATACGCGGTAAAACTGGCAGAGTTTATGGCAGCCTTGTTACAATGCTTACTATTATGAAAGGTCTGCCACTTGCATATAATAAAGATATGCAGGAAGATAAAGAGCCGCTTTTTGATGCAGTAGATACACTTCTTGCATCTCTTAAAGTATTTGCACCAATGATAGAAAAAATGATTGTGAATGTAGATAAAATGCGTCAGTCAGCCGGTAAAGGATATTCTACAGCTACAGATTTAGCAGACTATCTTGTCCGCAAAGGTATCCCTTTTAGAGAAGCTCACCATATAGTAGGCAAAACTGTTGCTTATGCTATTGAAAAAAATAAAAATTTAGAAGACTTATCTATTAATGAAATGCAGATGTTTTCTAAATTTATAGAAAATGATGTTTATAACTATATTACTCTTGATGCGTCTGTAAACAGCAGAAATTCTTACGGCGGCACATCAGCAGAATCAGTTATGACTCAAGTGAAACTTGTTAAGAGCTTTTTAGATGACAATTTATAAATATACTGCTCTTTTAATCACAGTATTTATGCTTTATGCCTGCGGGTTAAAATCCAACCCTGTGCCAAAAGGTACACTGGATATTCCATACCCTACAGCTATTGACTATGCAATAAATAGTGATGGTGTAGCTATTTATAACGGCAGTGATAACTATACACTATTTGTTGAAAAAGCTGATGAAAGTATAGGCTTTTTTAATCTGGCAGGCTTTAAGCGTGTTGTTTTAATTAACCCTAAACAGACTTATACTGATACTGATGTTGTAAATAACAGAGTATATAAATACAGATTTCGCCATTATTATGGAAAAGTGAAAACATATTCACCAGCATTAATGAAAACTATTAAATATTACAGCCCTATAAAACACTCTATTATTAAAATAACTTATGAAAGAAATAAAAGAGTATGTGTATATCCAGGACTTAGTGATATTGTAGCAAATACAAGTGTAACTATTAACGGCACAAAAATGGGCGAAGCTAAAAACGGCATTAAAACATGCTTTGATGACCTTCCTGTAAATTCTGCAACACTTTCTGTTGTGGCTATACCTTATGATTATGATAATAATACAGGCATACCATATAGGCAGGATTTCAAAAGAGATACAAGTAAGTTAAACCTGCCGCCACAAAATATTGTAGTTCGCCGTAACGGCAGAGATATTATATTAACATGGGATAAAGAAAAAAATAACCCTAAATATAATATTTATATTACAACTGACGGCAAAGATAAATTTATACAACAGGTTGATGTGGAATTATTCAGATACAAAGCAACAGATAATAAGTGTGTTGATTTTAAACTAACAACAATAAGAAATAATAAAGAATCTAAAAAAATGTCTGTTTCTGCATGCAAATAGAGTTTAAATATTTAGTGATTAAAATAAAAAAATACAACTTATTAACATTTATACTGGTGAAGTTTGATATGATATATAAACCTGGTGATTTAAAAAAGCAGGTTTATATATTTTAGTATATTAATCTTGTTTTATTTTTAATATATTACCATTATTATCAACTTTTATTTCAAATCCATTATTTAATATAACTTCATAATACCCTAAGTCCTTTTCAATCTTAACTATTTCTCCTAAATTTTGTAATATAACTGCTTTTTCTACAGGTAATGGAAGTAAACCTTTTGGCAGTATTTGATGTGATTTAATTTCTTCCCATTCACCACTAAGGTTAAATTTAATAGTAATTCCATTACTAAGTATTACTTTGTAATTATGCCTATATTTTTCTGCTAGTGTTACATTAATATTTTTGAATGTATCCTTTATATAATTTTGTGCTTTTCCTGGTAATTGACTTGATTTAATGACTATATCTTCAGCAAAAGCATATATTGCAAATAACGAAATAAAATTGTTAAAAGAAGTTTTTTCATAAATTATCTCCTATTCATATTATATTACTTTTTTTATTACAGTATATAATTTAATAATCAAATGCTACACCACTATTTTTCTACAAAACCATCAAATGTAACTTCATAATCACTACATCTTGTATCTCTAAACTCTACTGTAAGCAATGCTATATTTTTATGAATTGCTGGGTTATATGTATCTAATGGTATTTTGAAATTAAAATTTCCAACATTACACCTAACAAAAGATGCATATCCCATAAAACCAGGAATAGTCATATCTTCAATAACAAAGCTCTTAAAACTAAAATTTTTACTAAAAGAGCCATCTGTTATATAAAACTTACTATGCCCTAAATAAAATGGCATATCAAGGTTTAATCCATCCTTATCTGTCCACCCATAATTAATATCATACACATCATCAAGTCCTAAATTTGAGTAAAGGGCAGAAAAATTAAAACCAGTAGCACCAGCATCTTCAGTCCATTGAATTTCTAAGTCTCTTGCATATGGAGTTTTATAGTTAGTAGCACTAGTAGCATTTTGAGCAAATATACCAAGGTTTGTATATTTATCTCGTTCTGATTTCCCTGTTATATGCAGTGCAAAATACATTCCATTAGTTTTATCTCCAAACCCTTTTAAAAATAAATTTCTTATTTTAACTTCTGATGGGGGGGGATTTTGGGTTATTTCTATACTTTTTATTCCCATTATTTTTGTTTCTGTAGCACCATCTTGAAGTTCATATAATATGCCAAGTCTAATATTATATTTACCAATAGAAGTATAAGTATGGTTGCCATTATCTTTGCCTTGTGCATCTTTACTATCACCAAAATCCCAATAATACTGCAGTATTTGCATATTATCTGGAACTACTTCTTTTGTAATAGAACATTTTACATCTGCTAGATTTGTTGTGCAGTCAAATAATATTTCTATTTCATTTGGACTGCTTGTGCCGTTATCTGTATCTGGAATAGATATATTAATTTGTTTTGTGCCTATTTCTTTTATTAATGGGCTGCCATTTTCTTCATACTGTATCTTTAATGATATATTATATTTACCTGATACATCGTAAGTATGGTTGCCATTATCTTTACCTTGTGCTCCTTTACTGTCTCCAAAATCCCAATAATACTCTAAAACTTTCATATTATCTGGAATATACTCTTTTGTAACAGAACATTTTACATCTGCTAGATTTGTTGTGCAGTCAAAAAATATAACTATCTGTTCTTCAAAAGGTGCAGATACATTACTATCTTCACTACCGCATCCATATAATCCAAAAATGATGCTCATCAATAACAAATATAAGATTTTTTTCATAAAAGTATTAACCTGATAAATAATTTTAATATCTACTACTATATTCTTAGTATAATTATATTTTTATAAAAATCAACTATTTTAGTAGGAGTAATAAACAATTTAAACTAATTTGTATTCTAATAAAATTATATTTTATAAAATATTTATCAGTCTGTAAAAATAAATTATTTAAATAAGCTATAAAACCAAATTTTAGCACCATCTTTTAAAATATAATCTTTAGTTCTGAAATATTTTTTTGATACAGAATTATCACCATCCATTCCACTTTCTAACCTTATACAGCCTTTATAATTTATGTAAAAAGCAAGCGCTGCATTTACATAATACTGACAATCATCTCTAATTATTCTTGCATCAATTGGTGCTACTGGGTATGGGGCAACATCTATTTTTTTCAAGACAATGTCTTTACTAGATTTATCTGCATTTTTTATATATTTAAAACGGCTTAAAAACTGTTCATAATAACTTTTATGTTCTCCAAGACTAATTATTGAACCTGTAAATTCATCTGAATTTACTATTGAAAATAAAGTATAAAAGCATATAAAAACAATAAATTTAATTTTACTATTACAAAAATATTTATAAAGATTTATATAATATAAGAAATAAATATTACCAAGAATAAAAGTAATAATTGAGAAAGTCTGTGGAATAACTTTTGCTCTTGGGGGAAGACCTAAAACCACTAAACCATAAGAAATAACAAAATGAGAAACCCAGCTTAAAACTATACCCAAAACAATAAATATTATACCATGATATTTATACGATAAATTAGGAAAAACTATTTTAGGTTTATTATTATGAAAAATAAGATATAAAAATAATGAAACAGGAATAACCGCAGTTGCAAAATAATATGAAATTCCACGCTCAAAAGCCGTCATCAACCCCTATATATACCAAATATTAAATCAGTATCCCCCCCTATTATCACTTCCAGGAGCAAATAATGTGAACAAAAATGCAATAATTAATACAAATATATTTAATATTAGCATATTGATTAATCTTTTATTCTTATAAAAAAACATAAAATAGTATCACAAAATACAAAATAAAAAATGTTAAAAATAATGCTTCATTTGAAAAAGAAGCAATAAAAAGTATAATAGATGAAAGTAAAAGCATAAAAAATATATAACTTTTACTATTTGCATAATAAGCTTTAAAAAAAAGGTAAATACTAAAAAACATTAATGTCATAGGAAATAAATAATTTAAAATACCACCATACCAGAAAATAGTATCATTCATAGAATTTAAACTTAATAACCATATACAGACAAAAATACAAGTTAGAGCAAACACTTCTTTTTTACTAAAAGATTGTAATATAATAGATAAGAGCAAATAAATAACAACACCATAAAAAATAAAAGTAAAAAAAGGAAGTATTTGGTAAATTATCAAATGTTCATTAGAAATACCTGCTAAAAAATAATAAAGTGTGTTTGAAAATATCCTGCCACTTGAACCATATAAATATTCATTTATTGCTGATGAAAACGGATTCAAAGAATGTTTTGCTCCATATGCAAAATCATCTGCTGATGGAAAATTATAAATAGAAAAACTTATAAGATAAATTGAAATAAAAAATGAAATAATAGCTGTGTAATATAAAGGCACTGTAAAAAATTTTGTGTAAGTGAAAAAACTATGTTA
>DXAQ01000152.1 GCA_019116905.1 Candidatus Mucispirillum faecigallinarum
TACCATTTTGGTATTTTTTAAAATATCTTATTTTAAGGATATTGTCAAATAAAAAAAAATGATAATACCACATATTTCTTTACTTTGTTTTATATCAAAATAAAAAGTAAAATACAATGTATTTTATAGTGTTATACTAGACTATTATTAAGTATATGTTAAAATTTTAGAATTAATCTTTTCTATAAGACTTTAAATCTACTATACTTGCAGTCATCTGTTTAGAGGACCATTTATATATAGATATTTCTGTATTATATTTTTGGTCAGGGTTGCCGCCATAAAGTCTGTTTTTATATGACACTGTAATTATTTTTGATTTATCCTGTGATAAAGCAATACAGTCATAAGGAGTATATGGAATTTCCTGTAAAATTCTGCATGATAAATCAGTAATGAAAATATTTTCTTCTGTTATTAATAATGCTTTATTATCTGGAAGATTTTCAATGCTTAATGCCTGATAAACAATAGGCGATGGATTATAGGCACGTAAAGACTCGCCTTCTTCTTCGTCTTTTAATAAAGCATATTTTAGATTAACATCTTTATCAAAAATCATTAAGCCGCCAATATTTGATAAAGCACTTACAACTGTTGTCCATATTCTGCCGCAGGCAATGCCAAGACTAAAGAAACCATAATGCTGAAAATGAGTATATACCTGGTTAGTTTTTTTATTAAAAACTGCCAAAGCTCCCCTTTCTTCTTCACTGCAATCTGTTGCAAGGGCAATAAGCGAACCATCTTCTGATACACTTATTCCAAGCCAGTCAATTAAATCATCAGTAAATTCAAAATCTGCCATTAATTCTAAATCCACATTATATATTTCCCAGTATTTGCCCTTAATATTAACAGCATATCCATTACTTATTATCCATTTACTGCCTTCAACTACAGCAATTTCTGTAAGCTGATATCTAAGATTTTCTATATCATATGTATCATTAAATACAACAGTATTATTATTTTTTTCTATTGTATATAAATGAAGCCTGTTATGCCTGATAATTAAAATACGTATCTGATTATTTTTATTAAAAATATGCATAAAGTCCATATCATGCATAAAACATTCTTTCTGCATAGAACCTGCCCATTCAAAACTGTCATTTTCCACACAGTAAAAATTTATAATTTCTTCATATTGAGAAAGCTGAGAGATAAAAACAAGATATAATTTATTATCTATAAAAATATAATCAAGCAGCATATCATCATCAATACGTACTTCCCACTTATTTAATGTTTTGCCGTCAATAGAAATATGGTGAAAAATAAACAAATCAAATGTATTTTCAAGGATAATAAAAGAATTATTATTTATAAATTTTATTCTTTTTAAAACAGGCGAACAATTATCAGAAAAAGCTGAAAGATTATCCAGCTTAAAAGAATTTATATTATCAAACAAAGCATCACTCTCTATAAAATATTTTAAAATTTAGAAAAAACTTCTAACATATTTTATATATTAAGTCAAGCTTGATAAAAATTAAATAAATCAGTTATAAAAATGTATGTAAAATTAACCTACAACATTAATAAGCTGACCAATACCTTTTGATACCTCAATATTTGCACCAGCCATACTAGCCTGTTTTGTAGCTGCATCAGTATTAGTTAATTCTGTAATACCATGCTGATGAGATATCCCTTTTGCTTTATTAGCAGCTGCTATAGAATACTCCATACCAAGCATCTGCGACTTTTCAAAAGAAGGTAAACCTGAAACATAAGCCATAATTACGCTCCTAAATTATGCTGTTTTCTGGACTGCCCCATAATAATAATTTATGGGACTTTTATATATTTGTCAATATAAATAATTATTTTGATGCATTATCAAGCAGCCCTTCCACTTCTCCTCTGCCGTAAGAATTATTTATTGAATAAATAACAATATCTTTTGGAGAAATATAAGATGCAGGAGGTGTAACGCCGCAGTATTCTATATTTAAAAAATCATAAAATTCTTTTTCTGTAATATTACCAGTTTTTATCATTATAGAAATTTGAGCAATATTAGAATATATATCCATATTTACTGCCTGTAAAACAGCTTCTGCCTGTGATACATTATTCCCATAATAATTTTCTAAAAATGATATAAAATTTTTACTAAAATCATCTATTTCTTTTTTTGAAGGTGATGACACTGCATATTCAGCCATTTGTGATTGAGAAATATTATCATCACTTGATATTTCATTATTGATTTGAATGAAAAGTGAGCCTAATCTTTTTGCATCATTGCATGACACTTTAAGAGTTCCATTTTTTATATTTTCAAATGTTTCATACCCTAGATTTGTATCGTTTATATTAACACTGTTTCCTTTATTTAATATGTTTCTGCCTGAACTAAAATTACTTATAAGAATTATAACAACAACTACAACAGATAAAAAAACAATAAATCCAACTGATTTATATATGATACCAGATTTCTTTTTATTTTTCATAAATATGCCTCATAATATATTTAACACATATAAAGCTATATTAATTACTTATTTATTTCAATAAAAAGTTACATTTCTTAACAATTTTTACTAAAAAAACTCTGCTTAAAATAAAGCAGAGTTATATAAAATTAAATTACTTCATTAATGTGTTAAGCAGCGATACAAGTTCGTCCATTTTTTTATCTACATCACCACTTTTTGCAGCTGCATAAACACATGATAAAATATGTGCTTTTAATACTACTTTATTTGTTTTACGCATAATAGCTTCCACAGCAAATATTTGGTTTGATATATCCATACAGTATCTGTCATCTTCAACCATACGTATAATGCCTTCAATATGACCTTTCGCCGTTTTTAAAAGCGGAAGAACTTCTGATTTATCAGCTTTCATATTATAATTTCTCCACAGAAACAGCTTCAAAACCTGCTTCGTTTACTACATTCATTAATACATTATCATCTACATTTTTTGATAATGTTACAGTAGCATTTTTAGCACCTAAATCTACTTCTGCAGAAACAACACCATCTACAGTGTTTAAAGCTTTTTCAACTGACATTTTACAATGGTTGCAGTTCATACCATTTACATTCACAATTACTTTCATTGTTTTATCCCCTTTATTATATTTTTCTACTTTAAAAAATTTCAATCTTAAAGCGTTTGTTACCACAAAAATTGAGCTGAAACTCATAGCCGCTGCTGCTATCATTGGATTAAGTGTAAGCCCTGATGATAAATAAAATACACCAGCAGCAACAGGAATACCTATTATATTATAAAAAAATGCCCAAAACAAGTTAGTTTTAATATTTTTTATTGTTGCATGGCTTAATTTTACAGCAGTTAATGCATCTAACAGGTTATTTTTAATAAGGACAATATCGGCAGATTCAACAGCTATATCTGTTCCTGCGCCTATAGCAATACCTAAATCAGAGCGTATAAGAGCTGGGGCATCGTTAATACCGTCTCCTACCATTGCAACTTTTAACCCTTTATCCTGTAATTCTCTGATGATTTTTTCTTTATCCTGCGGTAAAAGCTCTGCATATATTTTATCGCTGTCTATTCCTGCTTCTTGTGCAATATACTTAGCAGTTTCTTTATTATCTCCTGTAAGCATATATACTTTTATACCTTGATTTTTAAAGCCTTTTACAGCCTCTATACTTGTTTCTTTTACAGTATCAGATACATAGATTATACCAATCACTTCATTATCTTCTGATATAAAAACTGGGGCAGATGCTTTATCAGGTAAAATCATATCAGATATTTTTGAAATATCAATATTTTTGCTATCCATAAATTTTTTACTGCCTGCATAGTAGTTTTTATTATTAATAACACAAGATATTCCAAAACCTGCATAAGCAGTAAAATTATTTATTTCTATACTTTCAATATTTAACTGCTCCGCCTTTGAAATTACAGCTTTTGCAATAGGATGCTCAGATTTTTTCTCCATAGAATAGGCAAGCTGTATAATTTTATTCATGTCATATTTAAAAGCCTGTATATTTTTAACAGACATTTTACCTTCTGTAATAGTTCCAGTTTTATCAAGTGCCACAGCATTAATATGATGAGCAGTTTCTAAACTTTCAGCTGATTTTATTAAAATACCATTTTCTGCGCCCTTGCCTGTGCCAACCATAATGGCAACAGGTGTAGCAAGCCCTAAAGCACATGGGCATGATATAACAAGCACAGATATGGCAATGGATAATGCAAACTCATAAGAATATCCCATATAAAGCCAAAATAAACCTGCACATACTGCAATAACAATTACAACAGGTACAAAAATACCGCTTATCTTATCTGCAAGTTTTGAAATAGGTGCTTTTGAGTTAGCAGCCTCCTCTACAAGTGAAATTATTTGTGATATTGTAGTATCTTTACCAACTTTTAAAGCTCTGAATTTAATATGGCCAGTTTTATTAATTGTAGCACTTATTACTTTATCGCCTACCCCCTTTTCAACAGGCATACTTTCACCAGTAACAGCTGATTCATCAATGGATGCATTTCCTTCAATTATAACGCCATCGCATGCAATAATACCGCCAGGCTTAACAATAATAATATCATCTTTTTTTATTTCATCATATGCAACAGTTATTTCTTTATCATCTTTTTCAATTACAGCTGTTTTTGGAGTAAGGTTTATTAACTTTTCAACAGCATCTCTAGTTCTTCTTTTAGATTTTGTTTCTAAATATTTACCAAGAGTAATTAATGTTAATATAGTAACTGCTGATTCAAAATATAAATCATGGCGGTATTTCATAACAATTTCAGTATTTTGATATAATAAACCATAACCTATTCTATATATTGCAAAAATACCATATATAAAAGCAGCTGATGAACCAAGAGCAACAAGGCTGTCCATATTTGGTGCTTTATTTATTAATGATTTATACCCGTTAATAAAAAACTTCTTATTAACAATTAAAACTGGTATAGTTAACAGCAAAAGAGTAAAAGCATAATTAAAACTTCCTTCATATCCATTAAAAAATGGAAACTGGGGCAGCCCTGCCATACTGCCCATAGAAATATACATTACTGGTATGAAAAAAATAAATGAAATAATTAGCCTTTTTTTCATTTGTGCAAGTTCTGTATCAACTGTATTTACTGGTTTTTGAGTTGCACTTTTATTATTTTCTACTTCTGCCCCATATCCTGCATCAGTAACAGCAGATATAATATCACTGCTTGATACATTATCATCATATTCTACAACCATATTATTAGAAAGCAGATTTACATTAACATTCTTAACACCGTTAAGTTTCGACACTGCTTTTGTAACATGAGCAGAGCAGGCAGAACATGTCATGCCTGTTATATTATATTTTTCTTTCATTTTGACACCTTTATTCCCTACCCCCTGTGGTATGGGTATAATAATATATAGTATATTTAAATAAACATGTCAATACATGTAATATAATATATAAAAAAACAACAAAATTATATAAAATGATGTTTTTATAAAAAATATTGTATCATTTTTTATAAATATTTCATAAAATCAGTATAATTTATAATAGATTTATTAAGATTTTAACATTTTAATAAAAAATTATTATTTATTATTTATCAATATGTTATATGTATTTAACAGATTAATATTATCTTATTTTTTTATCTTTATTATAAAATACTTTATTTTATAAAAATATGCTTGACAATAATTATAAGGAAGTATATTAATACTATTCAAATTTTATTAATTTTAGCTTATAAACTTTTTAATAATTTAAA
>DXAQ01000153.1 GCA_019116905.1 Candidatus Mucispirillum faecigallinarum
CGACTGCTTAATGTGTTGCAATCGTTTTTAGATTTTACAATATTATATAAAATTAATGTATATCCTTGTAATAAATTATAAGTTGTGCTATCTTATTACTATACTTTTACTTTGAGGGGGTAATATGAGTAATATTAAAGTTTTATTTGTTGCAAGTGAAATAGAGCCTTATGCAAAAACTGGTGGTTTAGCAGATGTTTCTTCTGCTTTGCCGCAGGCGTTAGTAAAAAAAGGGATAGAAGTTAAATCTGTTATGCCCCTTTATTCAAAAGTAAACAGAGAAAAATACAAGCTGAAAAAAGTTATGGATTCTGCCTGCGTCCACATGGGTAACTGCGAAGAATGGTACAGCGTATATCACACAACAGAGCCATACGGCAATGATGTTTATTTTATTGAATTTAATAAATATTTTGACAGGCCAGGTATATATCATGAAAGCTCTGGCGAATATGCTGATAACCCATACAGATATTCATTTTTCTGCCGTGCTGCTATGCAGCTTGCAAAAGACTTAAACTTCCAGCCAGATATTATACACACTAATGACTGGCAGACTGCTTTTATTCCATATTACCTTAAATGCGGCGAAGATGCATTCTTTTGGGGCACCCGCTCAGTTTTAACTATACATAACATAGGCTATCAGGGTAATTTTGATACAAGCGTTTTAGACTATGCTAAAATTTATCTGCAGGACTTTAATGCAGGCGCCTTTGAATCATTTGGCAGATTAAATATTTTAAAAGGCGGTATCGCTTTTGCAGATAAAATAACTACTGTAAGCCCAACTTATGCAAGAGAGATAATGGGGCCAATAGGCTCTGGCGGTCTTCATGATATTCTGCGCAGACGCTCTGCTGATTTATGCGGTATTTTAAACGGCATAGATACAAAAGTATGGAACCCTGAAACTGATAAGCTTATACCAAAACAGTATAACATAAAAACATATAAAACAGGTAAAAAAGCAAATAAAAAAGAACTGCAAAAAATGTTTGATTTAAATGACGCACCAAATGTACCACTTTTTGGGTTTATCGGCAGGTTTGCTGCTCAAAAAGGTCTTGGACTTTTAGCAGGAGCAATTGAGCGTGCCGTTAATTCTATGGTATGCCAGGTAGTAATACTTGGCTCTGGTGATGAAGATGCTCAGTGGTATTTTGGTGGTCTGCCTGCAAGATACCCAGGCAGAATTGGCGCATATATTGGCTATGATGAAACACGCTCCCACTTAATTGAGGCAGGCAGTGATTTCTTCCTTATGCCTTCCCTTTATGAGCCATGCGGTTTAAACCAGCTTTACAGTCAGGTTTACGGCACACTTCCTGTTGTACGTGCTACAGGCGGTCTTGATGATACAATCGAGCAGTATGATGAATATAACGGCACAGGCACAGGGTTTAAATTTTACGATATTGACCCTCACGCCCTTTATAATACTATGGGCTGGGCAGTTTCAACTTATTTTGACAGACCAAAACATATGGATAATATGGTAAAACAGGCTATGCAAAAAGATTATTCATGGTCTATCCCTGCTGATTTATATATCGGGATATATAAAGAATTATCAGGTAAATAATAAACGCTCCCTGCTGCAGTATGCAGGGAGTTTTTAATGTAGTATATGGAGTAGTGCTATGCTCTTTAAAAGCAACGGCAAATTTATAGATGATGTAACAGACAGCTTTAACAGGTTTGGTTTACAAACAAAATTTTCTGAAAAAGGTGTATCTAAAAACGCCCAAAAATTTGAAATGTATGACTCTATCCATGATTCTGGATATGTGGCTGTGGCAGTAGATAAACCTTTTGGAAAAAATGCAGATAAAGAATGGAATCAAGTTATAGAAAAAGACTTAATACCTACCCTTTTAAATGATAACAATGCAAACTCAAACCCAGCATCTGCCCTTATTGTGCCATCAAAAGATATTGATATGGTAGAAAAGCTTTTAAAGAAAAAAGGGCTCTCCCCTACTGTTTACCAGCTTTTTCCAGGCTATGTGGTGGCAGGTATTAATAAAAAAGACACTTCTAAAATTGTAGATGAGCATTTAGCAAAAGAAAAGGAAAAAGATTTTTTAAAAAAACAGGAAGAAAAAAAGGCAGAAAAACAGCCTGAAAATAATACGCTGCCACAGGATAAACCAAAAGAAAAAAAAGAAGAACTGCCAGCTATAAAAAAAGAAAAACAAGAAGTTATATCTAATAAAAAGAAAGAAGAAACTCTTAATAATCTTTCTAATATAAAAGAAACTAAACAAGATACAGTAAAAGAAAAACATGCAAACATCTTAAAAGAAGATAAGGCAAAAGACGTTCTGAAAGATAAACCAAAATCTAAACCGTTATCTGCTGCAAAAAAACTGGCAGCAGCTGCACTTTTAGGCTCAGCTATTGGGCTTGGAGCAGTAAGCGCCCCTGATATTAAAGATAAAATAGATAATTATCTTATGAGCCCTCAGGAAAAAACTGAAAAAAAAGTGCTTGATAATGCAGCTAAAAAATATTTTGACAATATAAAAAACGGATTTCCTGAAGATGATGAACTTTTAAAAATCATAGCAGAAAACCCACAGCTTGCAGCAGAATATATAAATGAACTTGCAAATACTCCTGTGCAGACTTATGCTTTAAAAAATAAAGCTGCTGACCCTAATTTATTACGAGAAAAAGCATCATCAGATGATGAAGCAGTTCGTGCAGCTGTTGCAGAAAACCCAAATACTCCACCTGATATTTTAGAACATCTTGCAAAAGATAAATCTAACAACGTATTAAAATCACTGGCTAAAAACCCATCTATTTCAAAAGATATGATGGAAGATTTAAGCAACTATTCAGGTCTGCATAATGATATGCTTGAAAACCCTGCAATTACGCCTGAAATAATGAGAAAAATATCTGCAGGTAAAAACAGGGACTGCGATTTTAATAAAAAATATATGGCTAACCCATGTTTATCTTTTGATGAAATACTTTATAATATTAATAACCCTGATGAATGTGTACGTATGGGGCTTGCTGCTAACCCAAAAACTCCACCTGAGGCTGTCTCAAAACTTGCTGATGATAAAAACCCACTTGTAAAACATGCAGCATATAAACACCCAAATATGCCGCAGGATAAACTTGATAAACTTTTCCCTGAAAACTGGGTGCCTGAACCTGATAACTTAATTAAGGAATCAGAAAGAATGGCTGCCCTTGAAAACCCAAAAATAAACCCAGATATACGCAAAAAAGCTGTATTTATAAACCCTGAAAAGTATGCAAAAGCAGTGGCGGCTAATAAAAATACAAGCCCTGGTATGATTAATAAACTTAAAAATATGGCTCAGGGCAAAAAAGGACTGCAGACATTAATCTATAATGCAAACGATATTAAAAACAACCCTGAAAAATTATCAAGCATTAAAGTGCAGATGGATAAAAATAAAGAAACAGTTGATAAGCCTGTTAGAAGAATGATGAATAAAGATTTTGTTGAAAATGTTTATGACCCTTATAAATTAATTGAAGACATGAGGCAGGTGCCTTCTAAAAAGCAAAAATATAATATTAAAAAAGATAATAATAACCAAAACACGCAGAATAATACTGCAAATTTAGCAGGATATGAAAGTATTGTACCAAAAGGTGATGAACCGCCGTCTATTTTAGATAAATCTGGCAGCGCTCCTGAATATTTTGCACAAAAACCACTGCCTCCACTTGCCCCAGGAGATATTTCTTATAACCCAGAAGCTGAAATGGCAGCATTAAAAACAGCTGATGATATTATTACTGACTTAATGAGTGATGTGCTGCCTGATATAGAAAAAACAATTAAAACAGGCTCATTTATACCTAGAAATAATCAGTCTGCTGGTAATAGCAGTGCTGGAAATAATGGAAATGCAGGACATAATACAGGCGGCGTGCCTAATCTTGCAGATGCTGTAGCAAATAAATCTAATATGCAGAATAAATACCTGACAGGAAAACAGCATAATTTATTTGAAAATGCATGCAAGAAGATTGACGGATTGCAGAAGATGTTTTAATATAAGAAATAATTTATGGAGCGATAGGGAAACCTAAATATAAGTTATGAGTGAAAAAGATATTAATACAAAACAATCATTTATTAATCTTATTACAAGAACAATGCGTTCAATGGAGCTGAAAGTACTTTTAAGCGGTATAGATTACAGCTCTCCTCTGCCTCATCTGGTAGCGGTGTATCCTGATAAGGAAAAATATTATCTGATTGAACCAATAAGTATGGAATGTTTCAGCGAAGAAAGCCCGCGCCTTTATAAACAGGACGAGCATAAAGATGTAAGGCAGTACTGCCAGCGTCTTTTTAAAGATGACCATGCAAAAGGTGCAGCAGTAGCAGCAATCCTTTGTGATTTAGCAGCAGGGGTTGAAATGTTTACATATAAACTTGTAGGCACTCATGAACTAATTTCTATGGCAAAATATGCCTGCCTTGCTGTGCCATGCAGTATGGAAGATAAAGCATGCCAGGCTCTTGACTATCTAAAATTAGAATACAGACCATTAAATGTACTTGATAAGTTTACATTAATATTAATAGATAAAGTGCAGACTGCAAAACTGCCTGAAATTAAAAAATTTATTAAGTTTATTTTAAATAATAAGTAGATAAAATAATTAATTATTTTACACTAGTAATATATTCGCAAAATTTATCATATTTTCATCATAACAGTATAAAACTAAGTACTGCGCTATGAGTAACATATTTTATTTGTTAGATATTATTTTACTACCCTACTCTAAACATGCTGGTTTTTCCTGCATATAATCTTCAAAAGGCATAGAGTAATATTTTTTTATTTCTTCATTTAAATACTGCCTGCTTATTTCTGCCAGTGTTTTATCATCCATAACTAAATGTATAAAATATTGACCTGCAGGCGATACCCAGTTATCCATAGTGTATATTTTGCTGTCTAAACTGTTTACTGCTTTTGCTGCCGACTGCCAAAGAATTCTTTTTTTTGCTTCAACATTTTCTACTGCTGTTATATCCTTATCCTTTACTATTGCATTTAAAGCCTGACGCACAATATTGTTTTTTAGCTGCGATTTTGCAGCAAGAAGTGCCTCCTGCTCAGTTTTGCCGCTGCCAACAGAGTTATTTTTAGGAAGATTTTTTCTGTTTGCTATCCAGTTTGGTATTTTTGATGCCACTAAATCTTCTAAATCTTTCACTTTTGGTTCATTTGGATTCTCTGCTGATTCAGGCTCTTTTACATTTTTTATATTATCATCAATATTGACACCTGCAACCTGCGGCACTTCTTTTACATCTGGCACAGTAATATTGCCGCCTTTAAAAGAAATCTGCGGACCTTTTACTTTTTCAGGCTCCTGAACTTTTGGCTCTGGAACGCTGTAAACTTCATCTACACTTTCTATTTCCACATTATCTGCTGCCACATTTTCTGGCACATATACTCCTGCAACCATAGCAGCAACAGGAGCACATACTTTATCCCTGTTATACTCCTGTTTTTCAAGAGGGCTGCCTGCAGCAGCTGCAATAAATGATGCAGAAATATTTGAGCCATAACCAGCTTCCGGCGGATAAAAATTTACTACCCCTAAACTGTCTACTGCCAAAGTGCTTATATGCATATTATGCTTTAAATCATAAATCTTTATAAAATTAATACCGCTGAATGCTGCAAAATTTGCACCATCACTTTTTATAATGCTGCCATTTACCCCGTTTAATTCCAGTACTGGACGCATAGCAGGATAATCATAAACAGTAAGCCCGTTATCTGTCATTACTTCCAGCCTGCTTGAATACGTTTCTATAAATGCTGATAATATTTTGCCGTTTAATATTTTTTCCATGTGGAAATCATCTTTTGAGATTTTAAAAAGACCGTTTTTTGATGCTGCTAAAAAATCCCCTGATTTATCATCGTATATCATTGATGTAATTTGATTTTCAAGAGTTATATTTTTTTGCAGTTTGCCAGAAAGTGTCCACAAAGAAAGAGTGCCGGTTCTTTCTACCACGTATAATAATTTTGTTTCTATATCTGGATATATGGCAGCAACGCCACCAGAAAATTCTTTAGAATAAAGCTTTACAAGCCCTTCTTTTTTAAACTGATATAAACCAACAGTTATGCCGTCTGTTGCTGCCACATACTCGCCCATATCTGACTGGCTTATTAAATATACACTTCTTAAATAATCATCAAATGACTGAACAAGTCTGCCATTCTGAGTATTATATACATATAACTTACTGCCGCCAGATATTGCATAAGATGTTATGTATTCTGAAATTATCATCTGCCTTACACTTTTATCTACTGGAAAACTTTCTAACTGAGTGCAGTTTCTTAAATTAACAGGGATAATCTTTTTATCATTATTAACTTCTGCAAGCAAATATAAAGATGCTTCAAGTGATAAAAATTCACCACTTAAAATACGGCTTGCAGAAAATGCAGTATTAGCTGTAATTAAAAAGAAAAATAAACTAATGACCAGATTTAATATATTTTTCAAACACATCTTTAAATCCAGTAAATTCATGACCTGAGGCTTCAGCATTAATAAACTCTTTATACTCTTTTAATCCTTTATAAAAATAAGCTTTAGTTAATGCTTCGTGGTTTATAAGCTGGTCATTTGTTACCCATACTGATACTTTACTGCTGTTATAATTTTCATAGGCATAAAGAGAAAGTTTTTGAGCTGTAATCACATCAGATACAGGCACATCTTTTGTAACCTTTGGCACAACTACCATAGGCATTAAAGCTGGGTTTAAAAGTATTACATTACAGTTTGTTTTTGCAGAAATATAAAGAGCATAAAGCCCGCCAAGAGAACTGCCAACAATACATACTTCTTCAGCAGCTGGTTTTATTTCTTCAATAAGTTTATCAAATAATTCTGAAACTTCTTCTGCTGATACATTAAAATCAGGTGCAGTAACATTTGATTCACCTAATATTTCACGCATAGCATCAGCTTTTAAAGCCTTTGGCGAACTGCCATATCCATGAAAGTAATAATATTTCATAATCAATACCTATTTAGCAAGATTTTTCAGTGTCTGCAGTAAAAGCACTGCTCCCTGCTCTATATCTTCTTTTAATATTTCTTCGTTTTGGTGGTGGCTTACTCCGCTGTCATTTTTTACAAATATCATACCACTTTCTGTAATAGATGCCATATTCATAGCATCATGACCTGCACCACTTATTGTATGCATATAAGGTATTTTTAACTCAATACATGAGTTTTCTATCATATCTGTAACATAATTATTAAGCATACATGGTTTTTCTGATGATAGTAACTCTATTTCACATGATGCTTTATATCTTAAAGCAATTTTAGAAGATTCTGCACGGATTAAGCCGAAAAGTTCGTCCATAGTTTTGCTGTTTATACCTCTAATATCTATATACATAACAGCAGTACCTGGCACAACATTCATAACTGACGGAAAAATATCAAGTTTTCCAACAGTGGCTATTGCATTACGTTCATCATAAGCAAGTGATAAATTACGAATAGCAAGTACAAGTTCACTGGCAATAACAAGCGCATCTTTTCTATACCGCATAGCTGTAGAGCCAGAATGAGCAGCCTCCCCATGAATAGTAACTTTTACACGTAAAGGGGCAGCAATACCGTCTACTACTGCAACAGGCATATTTTCATATTTTAATGTTTTACTTTGGTCTATGTGCAGCTCAACAAAAGCTTTATATTTGTCTTTTGGAACTACACTTTTATTTATATCATAAAAATTATAACCTGCTTCTTTCATAGCTTCTACAAGAGTAACGCCGTTATTATCAACACTTTGCTCCCAATGGACAAAATTTTCAAGTTTACCAGCCATAATTTTACTGCCCATTGTAGCATATCCAAAACGGCTTGATTCTTCTGCCTGAAAAACTATTAATTCTAATGGATAACTTACAGGTATATTTTTTTCCTTAATCTCTTTAATAGCTGCAAGGCTTGAAATTACTCCTAAAAGACCGTCATATTTACCGCCATTTGGTACTGTATCAATATGTGAACCTGTGCCGATTATCTGGCTTTCTAACCCCGGATTATAAAGGGCAAAGATATTTCCAAAAGTATCTTCACTGTATTGCAAACCAATATTATCAATCAACCTTTTAAGATACGCCCTTGCTTCCATATCATTTTTAGAAAAAGCAAGCCGTGTAACACCGTTTATACTCATTCCTATACGGCTTATTTTATCAATTTCATCTAAAATCCATGATGTGTTCATTTTATATTATTTCCTCTTACTGCAAGCATATTAATTAAATGAGCCTGATTTGCTGCACCAAACCCATTATCTATATTTACTACGCTGACTCCTGATGCGCATGAATTAAGCATACCAAGCAGTGCAGCAATACCGCCAAGATTTGCACCATACCCAACAGATGTAGGTACTGCTATAACTGGAACAGATACAAGCCCTGCCACAACAGAAGGTAATGCACCCTCCATGCCAGCTACTGCAATTATACAGTTTGCACTTCTTAATATATCCACATTATCCATAAGCCTGTGGATACCAGCAACCCCCACATCGTAAAGCCTTGTAACTTTACTTCCAAAGGCTTCCAAAATGCAGGCCGCCTCCTCTGCCACAGGAATATCTGATGTGCCGCCTGTTGCAATACATACATTGCCCAATAATTCTTGTTTATTTTCATTATATATTACTATATTTGCAATTTCTATATATTCTGCTTCAGGCACAAGCATTTTTACAGCCTCTGCCATTTCTTTTGAAGCACGTGTACATATTGCAGCACTGCCGTTATCCTTTATACGCTTAAATATCTCTGCTGCCTGAGCACATGTTTTACCTGCACCAAAGATAACTTCAGGATAACCCTGCCTGTGTTTTCTGTCATGGTCTATTTTTGCAAATCCTATATCTTCATAACCTTTATTCTTCATACAATATACATATATTGTATTGCATAAAAAGGCAATAAGATATTTAAAAATATTTGCTTACATATTATAAAAACTCTTTTATTATTTGTAAAAGTATGATAATGTAATTTTCTATACAATATGAGGAGTACCACATTATCATGGAGCAAAAGGAAAAAAAGACTAAAATCCTTATTGTTGATGATGACCCAGTTATTCGTGGTCTTATTAAATCTATCTTTATGAACAGCGACTTTGATATTAATGAAGCAGACAGTGGCGAAATGGCACTTGAAATACTGCCTGATATTATGCCAGATATTATTCTGCTTGATATTATAATGAGCGGTATGGATGGATTTGAAGTGCTGAAATCTATTAGAAGTAATGATAAGTTAAAATATATACGTATAATACTTCTTTCATCTAAAAGCGATATTAACGAAAGGCTTAAAGGATATGGGCTTGGAACAGATGATTATATGACAAAACCTTTTGTTGGAAATGAACTGCTTGCCAAAGTAAACGTATTTGCTAAGTTAAAACATTCTGAAGAACGAAACCTTTCCTTAACAGAACTTGTTGAAAGTGAAATCAAAAAACGTATGGAAAAGGAAAAATATATTCAAGACCAGGAACGCCTTATATCTATGAGTGATATGATTATTTCTATTGCTCACTACTGGAGGCAGCCTTTAAATGCCTTAGGGATTACTGTGCAGGATATATATGATGCATACATTCATAATGAATTAACAGAAGATTATCTTAAAGACAGTGTTGAGCAGTCTATGCGCCATATTACTTTTATGTCTAATATTATTGACTCTTTCCAAAGTATTATTGATGCTGAAAACGATAATGTATCTGAAACAATACATATACCTGCGTTACTTCGTGAGGCGCTTATCTCTATTAAAGATATGCTTGCTCTTTCTAATGTACAGTGTACTATCAACGGTATAGATTACTTAAAATATGCTGATGTTTCTACTATTGATTTAATTACAGAATCAGAACCAGCTGCTTTAAGGCAAATTATTACAAAAATAGTTATTACAGTTAATCACCTGATACAGAACTATCAAAAAACATGTGCTGATGATAACTTTCAAGGTCTTATTAAAATAAAATTATATACTACATCTGATAAAATCATTCTACAAGTTCAGGGTAACGGTATCCAGCTTAATGATAATGAAATATCCCATTTTTTTGAGCCTTATTATGCACTAGGTGAAAACAGATTTTCTAATGAGGGTTTAGGGCTTTTCTTTACAAAAATGCTTGTAGAACAGCACTGTAACGGCGAGCTTTTTATTAAAAAAGAAAATAATTTAAGTATTTTCCAACTTGAATTGCCGTATTCCCCCCCCCAGTCAGCAGATAATATAATTGATTAAATATCTTAAAAAATAACCCCGTCATATAAAAATGAACGGGGCTTTTTAATAAATTATGATAGGATAAAGGATTATTCAAAACGCTTTTCGTATTCTTCAACACCTATATCCAGTTTATCCATAATCTCTTTTGAAAGCAAACGCTCTCCAAATGGATAAACTACATTATTTTCTTTATACACATGACGGCTTAGTAAATCGCAGTATGCTAATGCATAACATAAAATATCAAGTTTGTTTTCATCATTTTTTTCTTTTTCATATGCATCTACTGCTTTTTCAAGTGATGATACATAGTAACGTGCAGAATCATGCTCTATAAGCATACCATATTTTATAAGATTTTCTGCCTTTATGCCAATATTTTCCACCATAGCTTTAAATAAAAGTTCTTCTTCTTTCTGGTGGTGGCGTTCATCTGCATAAGTTTTTATAAAATTAATGCCTGCACGAAATTCTGATATATCAATCTTATCTTCTTTCATAAAATCAAGGCACATGCTGCGCAGTTTTTTTATAAATTTGCTTATTTCTTCATGCTCATGAAGAAGTATATCTATAATTTTACTCATAACTACACTTCCATTATTCTAAATGTATTATCTCCAAGCCTTGCATAGTCAATATTAAAACTGCCTGCAAAAAAGCCCTGTAACCATTTATCACGCATTGATAAAAATACTTCGCTTGAAAGCCCATGTTTTTCATAATATGGGGCATGCACCTGCATATTAATATCCCATATAATTTCTGAGCCGTCGTCCTGCTGCACAGTAACACCACCGTCGCAAGGCATGCCGTCTAAAAGGCATAAATTTAATGCTTTAAATAATTCTTCTGAAACAATTATATCTGCATAATCAAGCCTTGCTGCTGCGCCATTAGAATAAAATATTTCACTAACCTTATCTAAAAGTGATTTATCTTTTTCCATAATGAGTTTTAGGGCGTAAGCCATTCTGTTTTCTGAAATCTGCACCTGATTATTAAGCCAGTTATGGATAGCACTTTCATCTATTACAGTTTCAAGGGGCGCTGTTTCGTTTTCTCCACAGCTTTCTTTTAACTTACCTGCTAAATCATCAACCCACTTATTCTCATCACTTGCTTTTATTATTTCATTTAATAAATCATTCTGCCTTTGAATTTTATTATAAAGCATAAAATGGACAGGCCCTAAAAATGCACTCATTAATTAACCTCTTATTTATTTAATTTATCTAATACTTCATCAACTGATATATTATGCACTTCGCATGCATCTTTTAAGCTCTCTGCCTGAGATGCAGGGCAGCCTAAACACATCATACCCATTTCTTTAAAAACGTTTTCTGCCTGCTTATTTTGCTTTAATATATCACTGATAATCATATCTTTTGTTATTTTAGCTTTTTTTTTACGTCATCACCAAAAAACATTTTCATATCTTCATCTACTGATGATATACCACCAATGCCAAAATTTTCAATAAGAACTTTTGCAACGTTTGGTGATAAAAATGCTGGCAGAGTTGGTCCTAAATGGATATTTTTTACACCTAAATAAAGCAGTGCAAGTAAAACTATTGCTGCTTTTTGCTCATACCATGCAATATTATAGATAATAGGAAGTTTATTTATATCATCAAGATTAAATACTTCTTTTAATTTTAATGCAATCACTGCAAGAGAGTAAGAGTCGTTACACTGACCTGCATCTAAAACACGTGGAATACCACCAATATTTCCAAGATTTAATTTATTATATCTGTATTTTGCGCATCCTGCTGTTAATATAATTGTATCATCAGGCAGCTGTTCTGCAAATTCTGTATAATATGAACGGCTTTTCTGCCTTCCGTCGCAACCTGCCATTACAACAAATTTTTTAACAGCACCGCTTTTAACAGCATCAACAACTTTATCTGCTAATGCAAGCACTTGATGATGAGCAAAACCACCAACAATTTTACCAGTTTCTATCTCTTTTGGGCTTGCACATTTTTTAGCATGCTCTATAATAGGGCTGAAATCTTTTTTCTCGCCGATTTTACCAGGAATATGTTTGCAGCCTGTAAAACCAACTGCACCAGTAGTATACACTCTGTCTTTATAGCTTTCTTTTGGCGGTACAAGGCAGTTAGTAGTTAAAAGCACAGGTCCATTAAAGTTTTCAAAGTCTTCTTTTTGGTTCCACCATGCTGTACCATAGTTGCCTGCAAAATGGCTGTATTTTTTAAATGCTGGGTAATAATGAGCTGGAAGCATTTCAGAGTGAGTATATACATCTACACCAGTGCCTTCTGTCTGCTCTAATAACATTTCTAAATCTTTTAAATCGTGGCCTGAAATTAAAATTGCAGGGTTACCTCTAACACCTAAATCTACTTCTGTAATTTCTGGGTTGCCGTAAGCTTTAGTATTTGCTCCGTCAAGTAAAGCCATTGTATCAACACCATATTTACCAGTTTCTAATGTTAATGCAATTAATTCATCAACTGTTTTATCATGTAATGTGTCTGCCAGTGCTGATTGTAAAAATATATCAATATCTTCATTTTCTGCTAAAAGCATATTTGCATGGTGAAGATATGCAGCTAAGCCTTTAAGACCAAAAGTAATTAACGCTTTTAAACTTCTTATATCTTCATTTTCTATTGCTAAAAACCCAACTGTTTTAGCTGCTTCTTCATAATCTTTTCTAGGAACGTCATATTTTGCAGCTTCGCTTAATGATGAAGAATCTTTTAATTTAGCAATCATTTCTTTTTTAATTTTAAAAGTTTCTTCTATACTGTCTTTTATAGCTTCATCATCAAAATTAGCATTTGTAATAGTAATAAATAAGTTTTCGCTGATAAGATGATTTATTTCTTTTGATACTTTAATACCTTCGTTTCGTGCAGTTCTTAAAACTTCTGCCAACGCTTTTGTTACAAATACAAGTAAATCCTGTAAATTAGATGTTACATTTGTTTTACCGCATACTCCATTTATAGTGCAGCCTTTATTTCCTGCTGTTTCCTGACACTGATAGCAGAACATTTTAGTTTCCATGTAATCCTCCAATAAATAATATGAATAAAGACTATTTTAGTCTTTTATAAAGATACAATATTTTTTGTGATAATAAAATGATATAAGTCAAGAAATACAAAATTAATTTAAATTTATAAAGAAAAATTTAGAAAATGGGGATAATTTCCACATAATTATATTATTATATTTATATTATTTACCAGTAATGTAATCATCATTTGCAAGGCTGTCTACAAGATTTTCTACTTTATCAAGGGCATCATACAGCACTGCGTTATCCTGCAGAGAAAAATCATCGTTAGAAAGCTCTGTATTATCCATCATTATTTTTAACTCCTCAACAGAACGCTGCAAAGATAATAAATTTCCCTGTGCTTTTGCCATAAGCTCAACTGCATCAAGCAGTGTATCAAATTCTTCTGATTCTAAAATAGAGTATGCATCTGCATTAATATCTTTTGTATCCATAATATTCACCTTGTAATAAAAACATTATGAAATAAGATAAGCAAATATAATGCCAATTATTTTTCATCTGTTAAAAGTAGATTATCGATTATATCACATGCATCTTCAATGCAGCCATCACAACTTCGTAAAACCCTGCCTGTGCCTACACCTTTTATATCTTTGCAGTACATTGAACCTGCTTTTTCTACAAACTCTTTATTAATTTCTGCAACAAGTCTGTAAGTTTTAGCTTTTGTTCTTCTTTCTGCATCAATTCCGCCACTGTTTATAAGCCCTGCAATCATAACTGCAGCAGACAATGCGCCGCAGCTGCCCTGCAGGTTACCCATACCTGCCCCAAAACCTTCGCTTAATTTAAATAATATATCTTTATCTATATTAAGTTTATCTGCATAAGCCATACAAACTGACTGGCAGCAGTTATAACCCTGACTGTGTAAATTTAAAGCTTCTTCTTTTATACTATTCATTACTTTTACCTGCTTTTAAAATAAATTCTGGAATATATACCACTTTATTTATTTTTTTTCAATAAAAAAAGCCTGTAAATTTTACTTTACAGGCTTAATACCATTTTAAAAAAATCATTAATTATTTTGAAATTAATATAATCACTACCAATGTATATTAAAATTAATTTGTTGAACTAAACTTAGAGCGTGTATCTAAGTTTAGTTCTCTGATGCATCCTAATAAAATGCGGTGAGCATTATTAGGATGGATTTAGACTGGCAAAAAATTTATTTTTTGACAATCTAAAGACTGTAAATTTTACTTTACAGGCTTAAAAATAATTATAATAAGTTTATATTTTATTTAACAGAATTAGCATCTCTGCCGTCCCACTGAGTAACAGCATCACTTTCTATTTCAGGTATATCACCTTTTATGTATACTGGTATTTTTTCCTGATTCCATTGAGTAATATAGTTATTTAAAAGGGCAACTACTGGTTTATATAATATAACAAGCACAACAATATTTATTAATGCCATAAAACCCATTAAAAAGTCCCCTAAATTCCAAATAGTTGTAAGGTTTGCAATGGAACCGCCTAAAACAAGCATTAATGTCATTAATACTACAATATAATATGCAAGTTTATTGTCTTTGATTGCTGTAACACCTGTTTGTATATAGAAAAAATTGCCTAATATAGAGCTGAATGCAAATAATACTACACACAAAGTAATAAATAATGAACCAAACTGACCAAAATGTGTGCTCATTGCATACTGCATAAGGTTGATACCTTTTAATGTACCTATTTGATTCATAGCTTCAGGTGAAAGCAGAAGTATAAAACCAGAAACTGAGCAGATTATTAATGTATCAGTAAAAACTGAAAACATTTGAATAAAGCCCTGACGTGCTGGGTGAGTAGTAGTTGCTGCAGCTGCTGCATGTGGTGCACCACCCATACCTGCCTCGTTTGAGAAAAGACCACGTCTTAAACCAGTTGTCATTGTCTGACCTAACGCGCCGCCAAAAGCAGCCTCTGGAACAAATGCCTGAGTTATTATCACATAAAACATGTGAGGAACCATTGTTATATTCATTATTACAACCACTATACCAAATAAAATAAATGGAATAGCCATAACAGGAACTATATATGTGCAGGCTTTAATAATAGCAGTTCTGCCTGGACTTAATAAAATAAAAGCTGTAATAAGTGCTAAAATAATACCAGTAATGCTTGGGTCAAGTTTATATGCACTTAAAGCACCAGCTATTGTATTTGCCTGAACACCATTGAATGCTGTATATGTCAATATCATAATGACAGCAAAAATAATTGATAATACAGGTAATTTTAACCTGCTGCGTATATAAAACGATGCTCCACCTACATACTGACCAAGTGAATTTTTTTGTTTATAAAACTGCGCCAAAGTTGCTTCTGCAAAAGCAAGTGCAGAACCAAATAAAGCCATTACCCACATCCAAAATAATGCACCAGGACCGCCAACAGATATTGCGACCATAATACCTGCCATATTACCAGTGCCGACACGGCTTGCCGTACTTATTGCATAACTTGCAAAACCTGATGTACCTCCACCATGATGTTTTGCAAATAATAAACTGCCTGCATGAAATACATATCTAAACTGAGAGCCTTTAATTAATATTGTAAATAATAATGCTACCACTATAAATACATAAAATACTATATTTGAAAACAGTATATCTGTACCTTTTACAAGAAAATTGTCAATAGACGCGATTAACGCTGACTGTCCTTCCATTGTTTCCTCCATATATATTGATTTACTAGAATATAAATTTTATGTGATTTTGTCAAATAAAATTGATAAAAATAAAGAAAAAAATTATTTTTTAAGGATTAGTTTTATCTTTTTTTAATAAATTAAGTCCTTTGATTAGTGGTAAAAATATACTTGATAATTTTATAAAAAATAACCACCTTGTATCCTTAAAAAATATGTCTATAAGGAAAAATGATATAAATGCAGAAATTACAAGAGATATGCTGAAACCTTCTAAATAATAATATTTTCCCAAAATAAAATTTAATACTGCTGCTAGTATGAAAGACAGCGCACTTCTTAATAATAAATGGGCAGTTTTATTTTCTAATATAAAATATTTACTTGATATTGTATAAAATAATATAAACGGCGTAACCCAGATTGTAACAGCTAACACAATGCTTGATTGTATATATTTTTCTCCATATAATAAATTTATAATAAATGGGGAAAGCAGCGTTACTAAAAATGCCATTAAAATAAACGGAAACGAAGTTATGTAAAAAAGGTTTTTTATACGTTTATGATATTCTTCTTCACTTACTTTTTTTGCATTAATAAAGGCAGGATATAAAGCAGTCATTAAAACGGCAGGCACTAAATACCATACCTCTGTAAGCCTGATTGCAACACTGTAAATACCTGCTGCATAATCAGAATACATACTGCTAATCATGATTACAGTTATTTTTTGGTAAAAAGTATAAAACATAACTATACTAAAAAGCGGCACTGCATTTTTTAATATATATTTTATAAAATCAAAATCTATACACCACCCTTTTATGCTGTATTTTTTTGCTTTATACATTATAATTACAGATATATACAATACTGCATAATCTAAAAAAACAGCAAAGGCAAAATAAATAACAGGTGCTTTTACTATAATAAAAATAATTTTTAATATGGAAGATAAAGTATAGCTTATCATTCTTGCAATTGATGTATATTTTGACTGGGCATTTATTAAAAAAATTGAACTAAAAACTGATAAAGGCTGAAAAAAAACAGCTGCTGCAATTATACATACAACATACAATTTATTGCCTTCAAAATTAAAAAAAGAATAAACTAAAATAATAAGATATATTATTAAAGCAGCAATAAATTTAATAAAAAGTGCAGACCCTTGTATAATACCTTTTTTTTCAGGCTGCTGCATCATATCACGTATTATTATATCATCAATACCAAGGGATACAACAATAACCGCAACAGCATATATTGCAATAGCATAAGAAATAATACCATACATTTCAGGACCTAAATATCTTGCAACAGCAATACCAACAATAAGAGATGCTGTTAATGCAAAAACATAATCTCCCATCTGCCATGAAAAATTAGATAAATATTTCTTTATGCCATTATTTGATAACCCAAACTTTTTTGATATATAATCAAATATCTTATTAATAAAACACCTAAAAATTTATTTTTTTATTCATATAACACTTTATTCTATTGAAATGCAAGTTAATATATGATAATTTATAATATTATTTAATTTATGAGGTGAATTATGAGCAGGCAAATACCATTTGCAGATTTAAAATCACAATATAATGCATATAAATCAGAAATAGATAAAGCTGTGCTTGATGTAATGGGCTCATCTATGTATATTATGGGGCCGGAAGTAGAAAAATTAGAAAAAAATCTTGCTGCATACGTTGGCGCAAAACACGCATTAAGTGTTTCTTCTGGAACTGATGCACTTCTACTTGCTCTTATGTCTTACGGTATTAAAGCAGGTGATGAAGTAATAACTACACCTTTTACATTTATTGCAACAGCAGAAGTAATAGCATTAGTTGGTGCAAAACCAGTTTTTGCAGATATTGATGAAACTACATATAACCTTGATATAGAAAAAGTTAAACCATTAATAAATGAAAAAACAAAAGCTATTATTCCAGTATCATTATACGGACTGCCTGCTGATATGGATAAATTTGCAGAACTTGTAAAAGGCACTAATATTAAATTAATAGAAGATGCTTGCCAAAGCTTTGGTGCAACAGATAAAGGTAAATACAGCTGTAACTATAACAGTATGGGCTGCACAAGCTTTTTCCCATCAAAACCATTAGGCTGTTATGGAGACGGCGGTGCAGTATTTACTAATGATGATAAAGAAGCAGAAATGCTTTCATATCTTAGAAATCATGGGCAGATTGCAAGATATAAACATAAATATATTGGTATTAACGGCAGGCTTGATGCAATGCAGGCAGCAATATTAAATGTAAAACTTGCTCACTTTAAAGAAGAAATTGCCACAAGAATAAATATAGGTAATAACTATACTGCAAAAATTAAAGCTGCTTATAAAGGTGATAAAGCTGATATTATTACACCATTTATTCCTGAAGGAAAGGTAAGCGTATATGCACAATATTCTGTAAGGGTAAAAAATAGAGAAGAAGTTGCAAAAAAATTAAATGAGCAGGGTATTCCTACTGCTATCCACTACCCTATACCATTACACATGCAGGAATGTTATGCAGGCTGCGGCTTTAAAGAAGGCGATTTACCAGTAAGCGAAAAAGTTTCAAAAGAAATCATGAGCCTTCCTATGAGTGCATTTTTAAAAGAAGATGACCAGGACTTTATAGTAGATGCTCTTTGTAAAGCTGTTGCTGAAACAAAATAAATAATTAATCATTTTATTAATAAATTAAGTGGGCTTAAATTTTAAGCCCACTTTTTTTGTAACCATTTATATATATTCATCTACTCTACATATAGTTTATTATACTATCAATGGAGGAAGTATGAAACGCACTTATATTCTTATTTTTTCATTATTTTTATTATTACTGACAGGCTGTTCTGACTGCGACAGTGATTATGATACGGTTGGTGTAAGAATTGATGATTTTGCTTTAAGAACTGGTATAGTAATTAATACTAATATACCAGATATTTCTGTATGCGACAGCACTTATGTAACAAATACTAACTGCAATGCAAAACTAAATAATCAAAGCAGTAAAGCAGCAGGCATTAGCAAAGGGTTTGCAATTCAATGCGCAAATATTAATAATAATTCATCATCATATCTTTTTGATTTAGAGCAGACAATTCAATTATATTTTCCTATGGAATCATATAAGGAAAAAGATGACCTTATTGAAAAATGTACTAACTACTGGATTTATGACTTTTTTTCCACAGTTTATAAAAGTGGAAGAGCATTAAGTATTGATAATGTAAATGTAGATGCAGAAAATGCAAATATTTGGTATGTTTCTATTGGCGGAACATGCTATCAATGGGACGTTACAAACTCTAACTATGCAGTAGTAAAATAAGTAATAGATTAGCCTCACTTTAATTATTTGTATATCAGAGTATTTACTCTGGTATACAATTAAGTTATCAACTATTAATTTTTTTGTTTTCATAAGAAATAAGTGATGAGTCTTAGACGCTGCTTAAAGGGAATATTATAAGATTCTTCGCCTGTGTGCCACAGGCGAAAAATAACTTATGTAAGAAAATATTTTCAAATTTTAATTAGTAGTAATGCCAAAATACATTGGGCCGCTTGTCATTCTTTTAGCTGCCTCAATAATATCTGCCTTTGTTACTTTTTCAATACCTTTTTCATAATTTAAATGATAATCTTTAAAATCAAGCACGTAAGAAAAACCTATATCATGTGCAAGCGATGATACATTTTCTTCTTCAAAAACGCATTTACTTTTAAGCCTGTTTTTTGCTTTCTCAATACGATTATCATCAATATTACCTGATGCTATATCTTCTATTATTGCCATAGCCTCATTTTTAAATTTTTCACCATTACCCTTAGGAACTACTGCCATAGCACCAAAAAGACCATTATAATGGTTAAATAAACCTATATCTGTTACATATATTGCTGTATTATTCTTATTTTTGATTATTTCATTTAATAATGAATATTCGCCACCTGATAATATTTCTGTAAATACTTCTTCAGCATAAACTGTATCAATATTTCTAGATTCTGCAGGAAATGCAAATACAGCATAATCAACATTAACATCGGCTTTAAAAGTTTTTTCTACTGGTTTATTAAATGTAACCTTATTTTCACCTTTATACAGCCTGCCAACCGGCACATTTCTTGTCTGATTAAAATATTTTGCAGCTAAATCAAATGCCTGCTTTTCTTCTATATCACCAACTATAACAAGCGTCATATTTTGCGGATGATAAAAGCTGTTATAATAGTCAACTATTTCCTGCCTTGTAAGCTCACTGACAGTTTTTTCTGAGCCTATAACCTGCATAGAATATGGTGTGCCTTCAAAAAGTGTTTCCTGCACATCCTGCCACATTTGATATGACGGGTCATCATATTTTCTTTTAATTTCCTGTATTACTACTGGTTTTTCTCTGTCTATTTCTGACTGCAGTAAAAGTGCATTAAATACCATATCACTAATTACTTCATAGGCAGCCTCTGCCTCATCTGTTGGAATAGTAACATAATAGTTTGTTACATCAAGGCTTGTAAATGCATTATTATAGCCACCTTTTGATGCAAGATATTCATCAATATCACCTGGCTTAAATTTTTTTGTGCCGTTAAAAAGCATGTGCTCTAAAAAGTGTGATATGCCAGATATTTTTTCATTTTCATTTACAGAACCTGTTTTTATCCAGCACTGCACAGATACAACTTTTACACCTGGCACCTTTTCATATAATACAGTAAGTCCATTATCCAGCTTTTTTTCAACAGGTGCGCTCATTACATTCTCCGAACATATAAATATTAAAAAAAGAGCGGTTAAAATCACCGCTCTAAATGTATTATTAAAGTATTTCATAATCACTTTCTTCTAAACAGGATTAGTCCGCCTCTGGACGCGGTTTTAATGCAACTTCTATAACAAATTCCTGGTCGCCAACTAAAAACTTAACACCAATACATACAACGTTACTTGGTCTGTTAATAGTATGATTTTTACCAGTAATAACATTAGGAATACCAATATTATATTTATAACCCTGCTCTGCAAACACTCTTTTTGAACCGCCAGCAATCATATTAACAAATTCACCGATTGCATCAACAACATCTTTACTCATATTTTTCTTCGGTTCACCAAGAAAACCTGATACAATATCTAATGCAAGCTTTTCAGGAAAGCTCACTACAACGAACCCTGACATTTTACCAGCTATGCCGATAACTCCAGAAATATCGTATGACATTCTATCATCTTGTTTAATATATACTTCGCCTTTTTTGGCTTCAATACCCGCCATTGTGGAAAGAACATTCAATGTTGCGGTAATGAAAGGGTTAATCATTTCAGCTTTCATCAAAAATCTCCTGATAATTATCTTTAAATTATTAAATCAATATATAATATAATATTACATTTAATATGTCTACAAAAAAACATATATTTTTTTATTTTTTTTAGACTATATCAAATCATATATTTTATCCAGTGCCTCTGGAAGTTTATCAATATGTTTAGTTCCAGCCTGAGCCATATCAGCTTTACCGCCGCCTGAACCGCCTGCTATAGCAGCTATTTCTTTAACTATGTTACCTGCATTATATTTACCAGTTAAATCTTTTGATACGCCACATATAATTGTTGCCTTTTCATCATCTGTTTTAGCTCCAACAACTATAATACAGCTGCCAAGTTTATTTCTGCCATTATCAATTACATCACGCATTAATGGAATACTTGATTTTTCAAATAATATTTTTGCAACTTTAACACCGTTTATTTCCTTTACATTTTCAAAAATAGTATCTGCTGCTTTTGATACAACCCTTTCACCTGCTTCTCTAACTTTCTTTTCAAGTAATTTATGGTTTTTAATAATATCAGCTATTCTTTCTGCTGCATCTGCTGGTTGGCATTTTAAAACAGATATTACCTGTTTCATATTTTTATCCATATCTGATAAATATTTAAAAGCTTTATGGCTTGTAACAGCCTCTATTCTTCTAACACCTGATGCTACACTTGATTCTGAAAGAATTTTAAAAAGCCCTATTACACCAGTTCTATCCACGTGGCAGCCGCCGCACAATTCTTTTGAATAGTTTGCAATCTGCACTACACGCACTTCCTGCCCATATTTTTCACCAAATAAAGCTGTTGCACCTTCCTGCATAGCATCTTCAAGAGATTCTATTCTTTTATGAACTGGATAGTTTGCAGTAATTGCCCTGTTTACTTCCATTTCAATAGCATCAATCTGCTCCTGAGTAAGACTTTGATTATGAGTAAAATCAAAACGAAGTCTTTCATCATTTACAAGTGAGCCTGCCTGCCTTGCATGGTCGCCAACTATCAGCTGTAATGCTTTATGTAAAAGGTGAGTAGCAGTATGGTTATATTCTGTATACTGCCTGATACTCTCATCAACTTCTACTTTAACTTTATCCTGCTCTTTAAAATAACCTTTTAATACTTTACCTCTATGTATTATCATATCATTTAATTTTAATGTATTTTCTATCTGGAAAATACCGCCGTTTTCATCCGTAATAATACCTTTATCTCCAGCCTGACCGCCGCCCTCTGCATAACTTGTTGTTACATCCAGAATAATATCAGCACTATCACCTTCCTGCACTTCGTAAACTCGTTTATCATTAGAAACCATTGCTAAAATTCTGCCGCTTGCTATAAGACCAGCATAACCGCCAAACTCAGTAACAATCTGGCCGCTTAATTCTTTTAACGCATCTGATGTGCCACTTGTTGCTATACCTAATGATGATGCTTTTGCACGTGCCTGCTGCTGCTCCATCATTTTATCAAAGCTTTCCATATCTAATGTATAGCCTGCATCTGAGGCAATATCTTCAAGTAAATCTACTGGAAAACCATAAGTATCATAAAGTTTAAAAATATCATTACCATCAATTACTTTTGCAGCTTTATATTTTTCAAGCAATTCTTCTTCAATAATTTTCATACCTGTTGCAAGAGTTTTACCAAACCCTTTTTCTTCTGTTTCTACAGTTTTTGTAATAAATGATTTTTTATCAGAAAGCTCAACATAATGGTCTTTCATAAAATCAACAACAAAACCGCATACATCATAGAAAAATTCATGCTCTAACCCAAGCATTTTACCATGACGCATAGCTCTGCGCATAATTTTCCTTAATGTATATCCTCTTTTTTCATTAGAAGGAAGAACACCATCACCAATTAAAAATGTAGTACTTCTTGAATGGTCTGCAATAACACGGAGAGAAATATCTGTCTGCTCGTCTTTACCATATTCTACACCAGCAATACGGGCAGTATAATCAATAATAGGTTTTATTAAGTCTGTTTCGTAGTTGCTTTGTTTATTCTGCATAATGGCAGTTATTCTTTCAAGCCCCATGCCTGTATCAATAGATGGTTTTGGCAGCGGAGAAAGATTGCCGTTTTCATCTCTGTTATACTGCATAAAAACTAAGTTCCAAAGCTCTAAATGTCTGTCGCAGTCGCAGTCTGGGTTGCAGTCTGGTCTGCCGCAGCCTACACCTTCTCCCTGGTCAATAAATATTTCTGAGCATGGACCGCATGGACCAGTATCGCCCATTTGCCAAAAGTTATCTTTCGCACCTTTTCTATATATTTTATCTGCTGGAATTCCTGCCACTTCCTGCCATAAATTAAAAGCCTCATCATCATCTTGATAAACTGTAACAAAAAGCTTTTCTATTGGAAGTTCTAGTTCTTTTGTTAAAAATGTCCAGGCAAAATTAATAGCATCTCTTTTAAAATAATCGCCAAAAGAAAAGTTACCAAGCATCTCAAAAAATGTATGGTGGCGTGCTGTTCTTCCCACATTTTCTAAATCGTTATGCTTGCCGCCTGCCCTTACAACTTTTTGGCATGAAGTTGCCCTTTTATATGACCTTGTTTCTTTACCAAGAAAAATATCTTTAAACTGGTTCATACCAGCATTTGCAAAAAGAAGTGTTGGGTCATCATGTGGAACTAAACTTGATGATGCAACAACTGTATGACCATTATCTGCAAAAAATTTTAAAAATGCAGCTCTTATTTCACTGCCTGTCATTTTCTTCATATATTTCTCCATTATATATCATTGCATAATTATATTCAATTTAATAACGATTATTACTCTATTACATTTTTATAGAAATGTGTAGCAAAATTTAATAAAATTGTCAAAAAATATTTGATTATATAGTAACTAGTTGCATAAATCAAAACTACCCGTTTAACGGGTAGTTTGCTCTTCGGCTATAAGCCTCTATCACCTGCAGCATCTAAAGGTGCTGACTTGTTCAAGTCACATCGCAGTTAATACTATTTCATCACTAACAGTGATATTATTTTACTAGCTACCCTTTAAAAGGGTCATCATATTCTTTTATTCCTAACTTATCATGTAAGATATCTTCTTTTTCTTGGTCTTGTATATATTTT
>DXAQ01000011.1 GCA_019116905.1 Candidatus Mucispirillum faecigallinarum
TTTATTTATATCATTTTTCGCAATCGTTTTTAGATTTTACAAATTTTTAAAATAATGTATTATACTTATAAACTATGAAAAAATACAGCTTTGAAATAATAGTTTTTTCTTTATTATCAATATATTTTATATGCTGCATAATCATAAACGGCGTATCTAATATTACTTTATACAATATCACACTTTTTCTATTTGCTTCACCATTAATAGAGGAGTATATTTTTCGCGGTTTAGTTCAAAACAAAATCAATAAATTTGTTAATAAAACATATTTTTTCCATATTTCAATGGGTAATTTAATATCTTCTATATTATTTACTGCTGCCCACTGCATTATAAATCCTTTTTTTATACAAAACTTATTTGTAATTATTCCGTCTTTATATTTAGGTTATTTATACGATAAGTATAATACATTAAAACTGCCTGTATTATTTCACAGCTTTTTTAATATAAATATTTTTATAATATATCCATACAGTAATATATTAATTTTTTATAGATAAAATATAGAGATTTTAAAAAAAGAAAAAAAAATGTTTGCAATTTACTAAATAAATTGATATTTCATATAGCATGGTTAATTTTAAACTTCCTTACTTAGTTTATCCAATAGTAATTGGGATAGCAGCAGGGTATTTGATTTCTGTTATTACAGGAAGTGTTTTTATGGCACCTAAACCACTGCCTGTTCCCAGGGTAAAAAAAGTTGAAAAAGAGAAATTAGATGTTAATAAAACAGCAGAGGATATTATTTCTAAAAATATTTTTATATTAGATGTTACTCCTGCTGCAGAAACCCAGTCAGCAGCAGGCGAAAATGCTGACGGCAGTCCTGTTGTAACAAAAGACGGAGCGCCGTTAAATCCGCCGCCTCCATTTAAGGCTGTTTTAGTTGGTATAATATATGATGAAGTAAATCATGCAGGTATAGCAACGATTAACGTTGATAACGGCACTTTAAGTATTTCTCTCGGCAAAACAAAGGAAGGTATTACATTAGTTGATTTATCCTATAGTTTTGCTACTATTGAAAAAAATAAAAAGAAATATTCTATTATTATAGATAATGGCGGTATAGTACAGGCAAAAACATCTTCTCAGCCTGTGCAGACTGCTAATACTGGCGTTAAAGTGCAGGATACAGGCACTAATATAAATATTACTGTGCCGCGTGATGAATTAAAAAATGACTTGAAAGATATAAATAAAGTGCTGCAAAGTGCAAGGGTTGCCACTTTTTATGAAGAAGGTAATTTCGTTGGCTATCGTGTTGCTATGTTAAAACCTGAATCACCACTATTAAAGCTTGGGCTTAAGGTTGGCGATGTTATAACAAGAATTAACGGCAGTGAACTTACTAACCCAGCAGCTTTGTTTAATATGTTTTCTCAAGTTGATGATATATCAGCATTAAATGTAGATATGTTAAGAAATAACGAAAAAAAATCCTTATTTGTGGAAATTAGATGAAGAAGAAATTATTTTTAATACCATTCCTGTTTACAGTATTTTTTGCATGTAATACTTATGCACAGCAAAATGATTATGCAGTTAATTTTAAAAATGTGCCTATGAAAGATTTTATTACATTTGTTTCTGAGTTTACAGGTAAAAATGTTATATACAACGAAGCAGATTTACGTGGCAATGTAACAATATCTTCTCAAAAAAATATGGACGCAAAAGAAATACTTGATATATTTTATTCTGTAATGAAATTAAACGGATACCAGCCTATTACAAAAGGGGACAGTATTCAAATTGTAGCAGAAAAAGATATGCAGGCTTATGATGAAGATTTGACTGTTGGAAAAATAGGTAAATCTGGGGCAGGGTATATAACGACAGTTATGTCCCTTGCAAATTATAATGCTGCTACAATATTACCAGTATTAAATAGAATGAAATCTAAAACTGGTTATGTTGAGGCAGTGAAAGGTTTAAATATAATAGTTGTTAGAGATGATGCATCAAGAATAGAAAAAATGGTTGCTTTAATTAATAAAGTAGATAATGTTGCAGCAGGTTATGAGTTTTATACCCTGCCTCTCCAATACAGCATAGCAAGCAAAATAGAGCAGCAGATAACAAAGTTTTTTAATGAACTTGCAAAAAATTCTATTAACCCAACATCTCCAGTTATTATTTCAGATGATATATCAAACACATTAATAATTGCAGCTACTAAAAAAGATTACGATAGAATATCAACAATTATTGCCAACTTAGATACTAAAAATATGGCAATCAATACTGAACCGCGTGTTTTTTACTTAAAAAATGCAAGGGCAGAAGATGTGGAAAAAGTTTTATCAAAACTTGTTACATCACTTTCTCAGCAGGCAGGAAAAACTGGTACAACAGGTACAACTTCATCATCAAGCTCAAAGGTTAGTATATCTTCTGATAATGCTACAAACTCTATATTAGCAATAGGTGATAAAGAGTTATACGATAATTTAGATTCATTAATTTCTAAACTTGATGTGCCGCGCCGTCAGGTATATGTGGAAGCATTGATTTTAGAAACAACCATAGAAAAAAGCTCTCAGTTTGGAGTAGAATGGTTTATGGGTGGTGGTAATGAGGCTGGCGCTATTATAGGCAGTAACTCAAACACAGGAAGCTTAGGTAGTATTATAGGCTCGCTTACTCAAGGTGCATCAAGCATTTCAGGACTTGGCACAGGTTTAGGTATTGGTGTTATAGGTAATATTATTTCATTTCAAGGGGCAAAATTTCCGTCTATTGGTGCATTAATTTCTGCCTTACGTTCATCAAGTGGTATTAATATTATTTCAAACCCTCAAATACTTACTCTTAATAACTCTGCAGCAGAAGTATTTGTTGGTGAAAATATGCCATACCAGACAAGTACAAAATATGACTCAAATAACAACCCTATTCAAACTTATGATTATAGAGATGTTGGTGTAAAATTAAAAGTTACTCCGCAGATTACAAGCGATAATATGGTTACACTTTCTATTGAACAGGAAATCAAACAGGTGGCAGATTCTTCTGTTGGTAGTACTGCACCTACTACTCTTACAAGAAGTACAAACACAAGTGTTAAGTTGAAAAACCACTCTATTATGGTTATTTCTGGTATGATTAGAGATGACTCATCAAGGTCATTATCAGGGATACCTGGTCTTTCTCAAATACCTGTGCTTGGCTGGCTTTTTAAACGTGAAACTTCCCGCGTAAATAAAACAAATGTAATGCTTTTTATTACTGCACATATTATAGATACACTTGAAGATAACCAAAAACTTATGGAAGGCAAAAGAGCTACTATGGATGACTTTAACCGTCAGGGTGATGCAGCATTTAGAAAAGGTGCATTTACTGATACTGGCAGGTCTATCCAGCTTAAAAATGATATAGAAGGCTTATCTCCTGAAGAAGCAAGGAAAACTCAAAGCCAAAGAGATAAAGAAAAAGCAGCTAAAGAAAAAGAAGAAAGACGTCTTGAAAAAGAGCGTCAAAAAGCAATAAAAAAAGCAGAGAAAGAGGCTGCATCTAAATCGGCTAAGGAAGATAAAAAAGCAATAGAAGAAAACACTAAACTTTTAACACCTGCAGCTGTTGATAATACTGCACCAGCAAAAGAAAACAGCAGCGGTGAAGATGCTGTAATTATAAGCCCTGAAAATCAAGGTGAATAATAATGAGTGTTGATTTTGAAAGTGTAAAATCCCATTATATGAAATTTCCTGATAAAAGTGATTTTGTACCTGTCAGCGAAGAAAATGGTGATTTGAAATTTTATTATGCAGATGATGCTGGCTTGCAGAAAGCCAAATTTATGAGTTTTTCCCTTAGTATAAGTCCAGTATATGAGTATGCAGAAAAAAGGCATATTTTAGAAATACTTGAAAGTTTTGGCGGCGAAGTAGACGATGTGGCATCAGATGATGAAAACGGCGATTTAGAAGATGATGCAAATATTTTAACTTCATCTTACGATGACGCGCCAGTTATCCGCCTTGTAAACCAGATAATAATTAGTGCTGTAAAAAATGGCGCCAGTGATATCCATTTTGAAGGCAGAGATGGGGCATTTTTAATAAGAATAAGGGTTGACGGCTGTTTAAATACATTAAAAACATATCCTAAAAGTGTTCATGACCCTATACTTGCCCGTATAAAAGTTATAGGACAGCTTGATGTGGCAGAAACAAGAAGGGCGCAGGACGGAAGGATTAACTTAAAAATTGGTAACCGTGTAATAGATATTCGTGTATCTACAATGCCTTCTATTAATGGAGAAAAGGCAGTTCTTCGTATATTAGAGCGTTCCTCTGATTTTACTTCCCTGCAGCAGATAGGCTTAGACGGCGAACTTTATGAAAGATTTCGCCCATATCTTGACAGACCAAATGGTATTATACTAGTTACAGGTCCTACAGGTAGCGGTAAAACTACAACTCTTTATGCATCACTGCTTGCTATGAACAGGGATAATAAAAATGTGGTAACCATAGAAGACCCTGTGGAATATCATATAGATAATGTAACTCAGGTGCAGATGAACCCGGCGGTTAATTTAACATTTGCAGCTGCTATCAAAACATTTTTAAGGCAGGACCCTGATATTATATTAGTTGGTGAAATACGTGATAATGAAACGGCTGAGGCTGCCATTCAGGCATCTTTAACAGGCCACCTTGTATTATCTACACTGCACACAAATGACTCACCTACTGCAATTGCAAGGCTTATAGAAATGGAAGTAGAACCATTTTTAATTTCATCATCTCTTGCTATTGTTATTGGTCAAAGGCTTGTAAGGAAAATCTGCCCGCACTGCCAGGAAGAAGTGGAATCAGATGAATATATTAAATCAACATTTAAAAAAGCAGGAATAGAATTAAACAGCTATATTAAAGGTAAAGGCTGCGAACACTGCTTTAATACTGGTTACAGGGGCAGGATTGGTATATTTGAAATGCTTGAAATTACTGACAGTTTAAGAAGTCTTATTAATAAAAGAGCATCAAGTTATGATATAAAAGAAGAAGCACGTAAGGAAGGTTTTCGTACCATGTTTGAATATGGGGCAGAGCTTGTAAAAAAAGGTATAACAACACCTTCAGAAGTGCTTTCTGTTACAAAGGTTGATTAATGGCAACATACAGCTATAAAGGCATATCTAAAACAGGCAAGGAAGTAAAAGGCGTTCGTGATGCTGTAAGTAAACAGGCATTAACAAGCGAACTTTTATCTGAGGGTATATTTGTTTCAACTATTTCAGATATGAGAGAAAAGCAGTCAGCACTTGCAAAACTGCAGGCTGTATTTGCAAAAAAAATAAATTTATCAGATACATTTTTTCAGCTTTCCCTGCTTTTAAGAAGCGGTATTCCACTTGTGGAGGCTTTAAAAATTGTAGCTAAAAGCACAAAAGAGCAGCACTTAAAAAATGCATTAATGGAATCAGCATCAAAAGTTTCTGAAGGTATGCGGTTTTCTGAAAGTCTTTCAAAATACCCTAAAATATTTGAACCGATGTATGTAAACTTAATAAAAGCATCAGAGCAGGTTGGTAAACTTGCAGCAGTTTTGGCAGATATTGCAGTTTATGAAGAAGATAAACGAAAAAATACTGATAAAATAAAAACTGCTATGGTTTATCCTATGACAATACTTGTTATGGGGTTTGCTGTGCTTGGGTTTTTACTTGCCTTTGTTGTGCCAAAAATGGAATCTATTTTTGCATCTATGAAACAGCAGATACCTGCATCTACTCAGTTTTTATTAAAAGCATCTGATTTTGTCAGCGAATATGGTCTTGTGCTTTTACTTTTTATTTTATTTATTATTTTTGCATTAAGATATCTTTATAAAAATAATAATAAATTCAGGCTTGCAGTTGATAAAAAATTATTTAAAATAAACCTTGTATCTCATGTCTCTGTTTCAAAATTTGCTCACGTATTATCGTTTCAGTTAAAAGAGGGGCTGCCGTTAACAGATGCACTTCATTATGCATCTCTTGTTATTGATAATAAATATATGTTTGATATAGTAAGTCAGGTAAGGGAATCTGTGCAGGCAGGTACAAAATTTTCAGTAGCTGTTAGAAATGCAGGAATTTTCCCAGAGCTTTTTCCAGCAGCAGTTTCCACAGGTGAATCTTCTGGAAATATGCCTGAACTTTTAGAGCGTGTAAATGAGTTTTACTCGAAAAATGTAGATAAATTTTTAACATCATTTATTTCTGCTATTGAGCCGATATTTATTGTTATTATCGGTGTTCTTGTAGGTTTTATTGTAGTTTCAATTATGCAGCCGCTTTTCTCAATGAACTCGTTGGTGCAGTAGTATGGAAAATATTACAAATTATTATGGATTTATATTATCTGTTATTCTGCTTTCAATAACACCAGGTGCAGATACCGTTTTTATTTTAACAAAATCAATTGCAGGCGGATATAAGCAGGGGCTTGCATCAGTTGCAGGTATTGTTTGCGGTTTGTTTGTGCATACATCTTTGGCTGCTTTTGGGCTTTCTGTTATACTTATGACTTCTGCCTTGCTTTTCAATATTGTAAAAATTGCAGGTGCTGCATATTTAATATATCTTGGTATAATGGCTTTAAAATCAAAATCAAAAATCAATCTTGAAAATAAAGGCGAAATAGTGCCATTTTTTACTACATTCAGGCAGGGTTTTTTTACAAATATCCTTAATCCAAAAGTGGCGCTTTTCTTTTTGGCACTTCTTCCTCAGTTTGTTAAAAGTAATGCAGAAAGTGCAGTTCCTTTTTTAATTTTAGGGCTTACTTTTATATTTATAGGTTCGCTTTGGAGTTTATTTTTAGTGTGGGCATCTGCCAGAATGTCTCAGGCTTTAAGGCAGTCTAAGTTTTCTTTTTATTTAAATAAGGCTGCAGGTGTTATATTTATTGCACTTGGTTTAAATATTTTAAGGCTTAGAAATTAGCTTTTATTATATCCTGCACTATTCTTATGCCTGCAAATCCGTAAAAATTATCTTTTAATGTGTGCAGATTATCAAGATTAATACCGCCCAGCGCAAATACTTTTTTTGATTTATTATATTCAACTATACCTATTGGGTTTACTTTATATTCCTTTGGTGTATCATATATTGGGCTTAGTGTGTAATAATCAGCTGAAATTTCATCAATTTCCTTTGGGCTGTGGCTTGAATATCCTGTGATTAAGTTTGTATTATTTTTTATATAAATATAATCTTTAATAGTCTGCTTATTTAAATGGATACCGTCAAAATTATATTTAACAGCAAGTTTATAATCGCTGCTTAAAATAAGTTTACTTTTACTTACTATTTTGCGTAAAGTGATAAGTTTTTCATCTATATTTTTATAATGCTTAAATCTATACCAGATTATATCTGCTTTATTGTCAATAAATTTTGCTGTTTCATAAAGATTATGTTTAAAATATTCATCATCTAGAACAGCTAAAAAATGAAACCCCAAAATCATACACTGCTATACCTTGTGTCTATTTTTAGACAATATAATATTTATTGTTTATGTAATCAACAAAAAAATAGTAGAAAAAATTATTATAAAGTATATAATATGCGTAATTGATTTTAATTATGAAATGGTAAGGAATGTATGAAAAAATATAAAATATTAATACTTTTTATAATACTTTTTTCATATTCTTCAACTTATAGTGCAGATATAACATTCAGCCAGGCACTTGAAAGTCTTTATGGCACTCATGAGGGAATGGCTCAGGCAGAAGCAGACTATAAGCAGAAAGAATACAGCAAAAAAGCAGCCTTAGGGCTTTATTCTCCGCGTATTTCATTAAATGCAGCGTATGCGTATTTTGGTAATGATTTAACAATGGATGTAGATTTAAGCCCTGTTAGTAACACTGTTAATGGAATTTTTGGCAGTCTTGGTGGAGTACTTACTATCCCTTTACCGTCAGTTAGTCTTCCAAACAGTATGGAACAGATAGTGCAAAAGGACCAGTTTTTCACATTAAATGCAGCTATGATTTGGCCAGTATTTACAGGCGGCAAAATATATGCAGCAAATAAGGCAGCCAGTGCTAATTTAGATATTGCAAAATACGGCAAAACAATCCGCCATGATGAACTTGGTATATCTTTGGCAGAAAAATATTTTACACTTCGTTTTATTCAGGATATTATCGCATTAAAACAGGATGTAAAAGATTCTATGCAGGAGCATTATAATAAAGCATTAAAACTTGAAAAAGCTGGCATGCTTGCAAAGGTAGAAAGGCTGCATGCAGAAATGGCATTATCAGATGCAGAAAAATCACTGGATACTTCTTTAAGAGAGGCAAAACTGGTAGAATCTGCTTTAAAATCAATGATAAGCAGCACTGATGAAAATATTAACCCATCAACTCCGCTTTTTTTAGTAAAGGCAGAAGATATTGAATCCCTTGCATATTTTCAGGATATGGCTTCATCATCTAATGCAAAATTAAAACAGGCTCAAACTGCCACAAAACTTGCCCATGCAGGAGTAATAAACAGTACTTCATCATTTATCCCAAAAATAAATGCGTTTGGTATGGTAAATATTTATGATTACCAGCTTTCAAGTCTTTCCCCAGATTATATGGTTGGCGTTCAAATGTCTATAAACCTTTTTGACGGTCTGCAAAACTACCACCAGTTAAAAAGTTCTAAAACATTAGAAGAAAGCACAAAATTAATGGCTGCAAGAGCAGAAAAAGATATAAGAACATTAGTAGAGCAGCAGTATATTACAATGGAAAACGCAAGGGCAGATTATAATTCATCATTAAAATCACTTGCATTTGCAGAAGAATATTTACGAGCAAGGCAGAAAGCTTTTAATCAGGGAATGGCAACAAGTTTAGATGTGGTAGATGCAGAACTTGCACTATCTAACTCTAAAATGTCAGCAATACAGGCAGCATATAAATTTGATATGGCATTAATTACAATGCTTGCAACATCTGGTATGTTTGACAACTTTGAATCATACAGAGCAAAAGCATTTGTAGAGCCAGGTTTAAAATAAATATAATAATACTAAGGAGTTTATTCTATGAAATACATTTATTATTCTGTAGCGTTTATAGTAATAGGGGTAATCATTTCAGTAAGCGTGTGGTATGCAACACGTCCTGTTCCTATGACTTTGCAGGGTGAATTCCATTCAAAACAGGTGCAGGTGGCTGCAAAAGTTCCAGGTAATGTGGAAACACTTCCTATAATAGAGGGGCAGAAAGTAAAAAAAGGTGAAGTATTAGCTACAATAGACTCCCCAACATTAAAAGCAAAGGAAGCTCAAGCCTTAGCAGCAGTAAAAGCAGCAGAGGCACAGCAGAAAAAAGTAGATGACGGAGCAAGGCAGGAAGAAATTACTGCTCTTTATAATGTTTACCAAAAAGCAGTAGCAGCAGAGCAGTATGCATTTAAAACATATTCACGAGTAAAATCTTTACATGATGACGGCGTTGTAACAACACAAAGTTTAGATGAGGCGTTAACTCAGTGGAAAGTGCTGCAAAATGACGTGAGAGCAGCAAAAGCAAATTATGAAATGGCAAAAGTAGGGGCAAGACCTGAAGATAAAACAGCAGCAGAGGCGTTAAAAGAGCAGGCTCAAGGAGCATTGCAGGAAGTAATGGTGCTGCTTGAAGATACTATTCTTCATTCCCCAATAGATGGTGAAGTTTCAACAGTAGTAGTAGAACAGGGTGAACTTGTAACTCCAGGCTTTCCTGTTATTACACTTGTAGATTTAGATGATACATGGGTTACTTTTTATCTGCGTGAAGATTTATTAAAAAATATACGCATAGGTACAGTAATAAATGTGGAAATCCCTGCCTTATCTGATACAGAAGTTTTTCCTGTAGAAGTAAGATATATTGCACCTGCAGGCAGCTATGCTGTGTGGAGCGCCACAAAAACAAGTGCAGATTTTGATTTAAAAACATTTGAAGTAAAAGCATATCCTAAGCAAAAAATACCAGGTTTAAGAGCTGGGATGACTGCTGTATTTTATTCAGATATAAAGCATAAGTAAGAAAATATGGCATTATCAGAAAAGATAAAAAATATAAAATATTTTTTTGACAGGGAATGGCATTTTTTGCTGCATGAACGCAGAAAATTCTTATTTTTTATTTTTATTACACCAGTAATATTATGCACAATTTTAATAGGAGTTTTTGCAAATCCTGTTATAAGAGAAATACCAATAGCTGTAATAGATGAGGATAACAGCGCCTTATCTCTTGAAATAACAAGTGTAATAAATGCATCACCTTATGTAAAGATTGTAGAAAAACTGCCAAGTATGGAGAGGGCAGAAAAATTAATCCGCGGCGGAAAAATTTACGGCGTTGTACTTATTCCATCAGATTTTTCTAAAAGAGCATTAGGCTATAAAGGGGCAGAAGTAGTCTTATATTATAATAACGAGCTTTTTATTATAGGCGGGCTTGTCAATAAAGGTGTATTTAGTGCCGTTAAAGATTATTCAGATTATCATAATAAAAAATATATTATGAGCCACGGAGTGCCTGCTTATGATGCAGAATTTCAAGTGCATCCAGTAAATCTTGGGGAGAAAGTTCTTTTTAACCCATATTTAAACTACCAGTATTTTTTCGTATTTGGTTTAATTCCTGCAGCATTTCAGCTTTTTATAATATGTTCAGTTATTTATGCAGTGCTTTATGAGGAGCGCTCGCGTAAATTTTTAGAAGTAGCAGATATTGTAGATAAATCACCATTTACATTTGTATTTGGAAAAATACTTCCTTATGCAGTTCTTTTTGCCTTATCTGGCGTATTTATGATGTTTATTTTATTTGTATATATGAAAGTGCCAATGGTTTCTGGTTATTTTAAAATATTTACTGCAACTATGATGTATATGTATGTTTCTATGGGGGCAGGTTTATTTATTGCAGTAATACTTCGCCCACTTGCTTTTAGTGCAGCTGCTGTTTATGCTGCCCCTACATTTGCTTATGCAGGCATATCTTTTCCACAGGTTGCTATGCCAAAATATGCCTATTATTTAAGTGAATTTTTCCCATTAACTCACTATCACAGGGTTTTAGTTAATGAGGCAATCAGGGGAAGTGCACCATACAATTCTACAAACCATGAAATATTATATCTTTTTCTGCTGGGTACTGCTGCTTTTGCAATATCTATTGCTGTTATTAAGTTTTATACATATAAATATCTAAGGAGCCAGTTATGAAAAATATATCATCTATCCTTAGGCTTGAATACAGAAGAATAATTTTTGATATGCTGTCTATTACTATTATATTTGTAGGCTCTGCCTTTTACTCATTTTATTATCCATTTCCCTATGAAAATGATATTGTCCGCAAAATGCCTGTAGCAGTAGTAGATTTAGATAAATCAGATTTAAGTAAAACAGTAGTAACTATGCTTAATAATACTGAAAGTTTAAGAGTGTTAAGTTATCCTTCCATGGAGGAGGCAAAAAAAGGCATATATTTAAGAGAAGTTTATGGAATAATATATATACCTGATAAATTTTATAAAAAGGTAGCAAAGGGGGAAAGCCCAACAGTTTCTGTTTTTGCAGACGGCTCTTATTTTATTTTATATTCAACAGCTTTAACTGCTGCTACACAGATTGTCCTAATGACAGCAGCAGGTGTAAAAATCCAAAAAATGAGTATGATGGGTATCCCAATAAACGATGCATTACTTTTGCAGTCGGCAGTAAATTTAACTGCTAAACCATTATTTAACCCAAAAGCTGGTTATGTAGGGTTTGTAGCCCCTGCAATTTATGCAATTATTGTTCAGCAGATTTTACTAATGGTCATACTGCTTGTGCATGCAACAGGTTATGAAAGAGGTTACGGCTATCCAGAAGATGCATCAACATTAACTATACTTTTTTCAAAAATCATAGTTTATTTAACAGTTTATATGGTAGTATTTTCGTTCTTCTTTACGGCAGGCCCTATGGCTTTTGGAATACAGCTGAATAATTCATTAATAGAGGCGGTAATGTTTGCCATACCTTATGGTTTTGCAATAATATTTTTTGGTATCACATTAAGTGTTTTTGCTCGGGACAGGGATGCTGTTCTTTTAGTAATGCTTATGACATCTATCCCATTTGTAATGCTTGCAGGTTTTATATGGCCTGATTGGATGATGCCTGACTGGATAAGATATTTTTCATACCTTATACCATCAACACCGGGAGTATCAGGGTTTTTATATATCAGGCAAATGGGTGCAGATATTTCTGATGTTATGCCTAAATACATAAACTTATGGATTCAGGTGGCAGTATATGGAGTAACCGCCTTTTTAGCAGTCAGGTGGCAGCAGAAACAAAGGCAGTTTATTTTTTAATAATAATTGCAAAATTTAAAAAGTTAATATATATTAATGAATAAAATTTAAGGAGAAAATAAAATGAAACATTTAAAATTATTAATTATAGCATTAATTATACTACCATCTTTTGCATTTGCTGCACCAAAAGATGTATTAAGCGGCAAGGAATTTACTGCTGAAAAATATCCGTCTATTATGATAGGTTTTAGAAATGGCGGCGTATATGGTTATGCGCTTGTAAATACATATATGGGCACTTATGAAATTAAAGATAACAATAAAATAAGGCTCAGCTATATGGCTTATACAAAAATGGACGGCACAGATGAGCAAAATGATGGCGAATATGAATACTTTAATTATTTAAGGGAAGCTAAAACATACAGTTATGACAGCAAAACTGGCGTCTTAATGATAGATAAACTGAAATTTAATCAGAAAAAATAGTATAAAAGTATTTTATAATTAATATGAATCAAAAATCCTGCTGATAAATTTAGGCAGGATTTTTTATATCTGAATTTTATTAAACATTAAACTTATTTTATTATATATAGAGCAGTAAAAAAACTTTTCCTGCAAAATTTGTCTTCAAGTCCCCAACTATTTGACTTAAAATATAAAAAGCTGGCATTTAGCCAGCTTTTTATATTTTATACCGAAGAGGG
>DXAQ01000154.1 GCA_019116905.1 Candidatus Mucispirillum faecigallinarum
ATCAGTTACAGAAGGCTCACTAAAAAAAGATGACCAGATTGTACTTGACGGCAATAATGCAGTAAATAACGGCGTTAAAATTAAAATCACTTCTAAGATAGGATAAAGATATGATAAAATACGCTCTTGAAAATCCTATTAAAGTTTTAGTTGGTGTGTTTTTTGTAGTTCTTTTTGGTTTGCAGGCTGCAAAAAATATGCCTTACAGGCTTATTCCAAATATAGAATATCCAGAAATAACAATACGCACCACATGGACTGGTGCATCTCCTTATGATATGGAAAAGGAAGTTATAGATAGGCAGGAGCGTGTTTTAAAAAGTATTCCAGGCCTTTCAGAGTTTGAAAGCACAGCTATGGAGGGCAGATGCAACGTTAAACTTACATTTGATTTATCTGTAAATGTTGATGATGCTATTTTACTTGTATCTAATAAGCTTGATGAAGTTAAAGGGTATCCTGATGATATAGATAAACCTACAATCCGTTCAGCAGACAGTGATTCTTTTGCGTCTATTGAGTTAATGCTTACAACAGTTGACGGCAACCCAAGAAGTGTAGATGAGTATTTAAGTTATTTTGAAGAAATAATTAAACCTTATTTAGAAAGGGTGCAGGGTGTTGCAGATATTTCTTACTGGGGTGGCAGGTCAAAACAGGTGCAGATTACTGTTGACCCTTATAAAATGGGTGCTTATAACATAAGCCTTTCTCAAATTATTAATGCTATTGATAAAGAAAATATTGATGTATCAGCAGGTACAAGGGCTTATGGAGCAAAAGATTACAGGTTTAGAACTATGGGGGAGGGAGAAACTCCTGAAGATATTGCAAATATTGTAGTTGTCAGCAGTGATAATTCACGGCTTAAACTTAGCGATATAGCAGATGTTGATTATGGCTATGAGAAAAAAGATGCCTTTGTTAGATATAATAATAAAAATGCTATGAATATAGGTATAATTGCTCAGGCTGGTTTTAATATTTTAGATTTAACAAATGATTTAGAGAAAGTAGTAAATGATTTAAATGATACAATTTTGAAAGATAATGGCATTGAATTTATTTGGATTGCAGACCAAAGAAGTTATATTTTAAACGCAGTAAATCTGGTAAAATCAAATATTATAACAGGCGGTCTGCTGGCAGTAATTGTGCTGCTTGTGTTTTTAAGAAGTATCCGTTCTACATTAGTAATATCTACAACTATTCCAATATGTATTATAGGCACATTTTTTATAATGAATGCACTGGGCAGAACATTAAACGTTATAAGCCTTGCAGGGATTGCCTTTTCTGTGGGTATGCTTATAGATAACTCTATTGTAGTTCTTGAAAATATTGACAGGCACATGAAAATGGGAAAAAATGCGGCAGCAGCTGCTTTTGATGCTGTAAAAGAAGTGTGGGGTGCAATTTTAGCTTCAACCCTTACTACAATTGCAGTATTTTTACCTGTTGCCTTTATTAAAGAGGAGGCTGGCCAGCTTTTTGGAGATATTGCAATCGCTGTAAGCTCATCAGTTGGGTTAAGTCTTATAGCATCTGTATTTGTTATACCTGTTGCTACAAAAGTAATTTATGAAAAAACTGATAAATGGAATATAAATAAACATTCAAAATTTCAAGAAAAAGTAGATAAATTTAACGAATTTATTGGAGATATTGGCTCAAAAATAGTAAATTTTACTGTCAGCATATCTGATAAAATTAATGCAAGAGTAAGCACAAGAATTATAGTAGTAACTGGCTTAACTGCTGCATCTTTAATCAGCGCATATTTATTAATGCCTAAAATGGATTATCTGCCGCTGGGTAATAAAAATATGATAGAAACAAAATTAACAGTTCCGCCTGGTATATCACTTTCAGAAAGAAGAAATATAGGTAATTATTTTTATAAAGAATTAGCACCATATATGCAGCAGGATTTAAATGGTTATCCGCAGATTAAAACATTTGGTTTTATAGGCGGCTCAAATGTACGCACAATACTTACAAGTACAGATGAACAAAGGGCAGGAGATTATAAACCTTTACTGCAAAGTATTGTAAACCAAATACCAGGTATACGCGGCTCCACTTCTCAATCACCGCTTTTTAAAGTTGGCGGCGGTCAAGGTAATGAATTTAAAATGAATGTGTCAGGTAATATGAGTTATGAACAGCTTATATCTATTGTGCAGCTGATACAGGAAAGAATATATAGGGAAATGGAAGATGTGCAGATGCAGATAAGTCCTTCTGCTAACCCAGTTTACCCTGAGGTGCAGCTTACCCCTGACAGAGAAACTATTATGGCAGCAGGACTTACAACTGAGGAAGTGGGTATTGCAGTAGATGTATATCTTGACGGCAGAAAAGTAGGCGAATTTAAAGACCCTGAAATTGGCACAATAGATATTTCACTTCGTGGACCTTATGAAGAATCAGAAACAGGCAATATGGAAACAAACCCAACAGAAGTAAGTGAGTTTGTAGTAAACTCATCTACCGGGCTTGCTGTGCCAATATCAAACTTATTTGAGGCAAAAGAAGTTTACGGGGTAGAAAGAATAAGGCGTTTTAATTCTCAAAGAGCCTTTGAATTTAAAATTACGCTGCAAAAAGGTATGGTTTTAGAAGAACTGCGTGATAATATAATGGGTAAAGTAATAGAGCCTATGCGTGCAGAAGGTTTATTAAATGGTATTATTATATCTACAAGAGGCGCGTCATCAAAACTTGAAAGTGCTAAAAATGCTTTATCAGGTAATTTTATTTTAGCAGTTATAATCACATACTTTTTAATGGCAGCACTGCTTAATAATTTTGTATATCCGTTAATTATATTATTCTCTATACCGCTTGCAGCAACCGGCGGGTTTATGGGGCTTGCATTAACTGACTTATTTATTGCAGAACAGCCACTTGATATTATTACTATGCTTGGGTTTATTATGCTTGTGGGAACAGTTGTAAATAACCCTATCTTAATAGTTTATCAGTCATTAAACTATATAAAACTAGGTATGAGCGGAAAAGCAGCCGTTCGCCTTGCATTAAAAACAAGAATACGCCCAATAAGTATGAGTACAGCTACTTCACTTTTTGGTATGCTGCCACTTGTTGTAGCACCAGGGGCAGGAAGTGAGCTTTATCGCGGTATGGGAAGCGTTATATTAGGCGGCCTTGCTCTTGCCACAGTATTTACTATGTTTGTAATACCTGCACTGCTTTCATTTTTCTTAGATAAAGTGCCAGGAAACGACCACTTGCCAGAAGGTTATATTGATGATTAAGGAAGTTAGACAAGTAGTGTGTGATAAATGAAGTTATAAAGTATTAAAATGATGATGTGCCTTTTAAAATAATGTTTTGATATCTAAATGTAGAAAAAAGTAGAATTTATTTTATAAATATGTTAAAACTGATTATTAAAATATAATAAGAGAGGACAAAGTATGATTAATAATCAGCAGATAGTAGAATTTATTTCAGCAATGGGTTACAAACCATCTTCCAATAACTCTGATTATTATATTAAACGGTATATGTGTGGATATGAAATATGTGTAGATTTCAAAAAAGAGCAGATATGTTATATTGATACTAAATCCAGCGAACAAATTATTTTAGGGGATACTACTACATCTAATTTTAAAAACAGTGAAAATTTTGTTGTATTAGAATGTGTAAATAGATTATTAGAAAAAGGTTATGCTCCAAATTCTATTGTATTAGAAAACAAATGGGGATTAGGTCATAAGGAAAAAGGAAAGTTAGATATTCTTGTATTAAAAGATGCTCATGCTTATTTGATGATAGAATGTAAAACTTGGGGAAATGAGTTTGATAAAGAAGAAAGTCGTATGTACAAGAATGGTGGCCAGTTATTTACATATTTTAATCAGGATAAAAATGCAGAATATCTTTGTTTATATACATCACATTTTAATAATGGAAGTATAGAGTATAAGTCTGATATTGTTAAAATTACAGATGAATTAAGACAGTTGGCTAATGTTGAAGAGATTTTTAACAGATGGAATAAACAGTTTTTCTATAATGGTATTTTCGAGAATGATATTTTACCTTATATGATACAGGCAAAAGCGTTATTGAAAAAAGATTTACAAGAGATAAAGATTGATGACAGTAAGAAAATATATAACCAGTTTTTGGAGATATTAAGACATAATGTAGTATCAGATAAACCTAATGCTTTTAATAAAATATTTAATTTATTTGTTTGCAAAGTATATGATGAAGATAACACAACAGATGATGAAGAATTAAGTTTTCAGTGGAAAGAGGGTATTGATACATATGAAATATTTATAGACAGGCTTAATATACTTTATAAAAAAGGTATGGATAATTATT
>DXAQ01000155.1 GCA_019116905.1 Candidatus Mucispirillum faecigallinarum
TTATATGATTTTATTTCGTGCCCGTTTCGTGCCCGTTGGTGCCCGTTAGTGCCCGTAAATATATATTTTTTATAGAACAAATGTATATGTTTTTATAAAAATATAAGATAAACTATTGATAATTATATATAAAAATACACTCTTATATTTATCAATAATTTATAAAATTGCCTAGTTTTGTAAACTATTGATAAATAAGAAAGTGAAAAATCTAAAAAATGCAGAAAAAATGGCGAGAGCTACTGCCAGCAGCAAAAAGAAACCCTGCCAAAAAGCAGGGCATGTATGATTAATTACATCATATTTCTATTAAAATTTTTAATAACAGCAATAACCTTACCGATAACTGCTGCATCGTTTTCATTAAAATTATCTGCTGTAAGCTCTCTTGGTGGATATTGTGGATTATCTGAAATAAGTATAACTCCGTTTAAGATTTTCTGAACTCTTTTTACAACTAATGTAGTATCAAGCCTTATAACATATATGCCTTCATCGGTGATTAATTTTTGAGAAAGGTCTACAAGTAATAAATCTCTATCATCAATAACAGGCTGCATTGAATTTCCTGTTGCATTAATCAGACAAACATTATCGCCAGTGGATATGTTTATTATGGCTGAAGATATTTGTAAATGTTTTACAGTGTTTTCATCATAGACAAGAGCACCACTGCCAGCAGCTGCAGAAACTTCTGGATAATATGGAATAGAAATAATATCAGAGTATTCTTGCTGCCTGCATGTATTATCTAAAAACATTTCTCCAGTGCCATTTAAAAGCCAGTCTGGGTTTAGATTGAAAGTTGAACATATAAGCATTATTGATGATGTTTTTATTTCAACAGTACCATATTCCCATTTTTGAATTCCTTGCATTGTCATACCAAGTTTTTTAGCAAACTCTGTTTGTGTTAAGCCTAAGGATTTTCTCAATAATTTTAGTCTTTCTTTCATAAATTCTCCCAAAATACAAACTAATTTGCATTTATGTATTGACATACATACTAGTTTGTATTATATTCTAATTATCAAATAGGAAAAACAAAAACACATATATTTTTAAATATATTATTTGATGATAACACAAAATAACAAAAAAGAAAAGTAAGCATAGATTTTAAGATGTTTAAAAGTTGAATAGGGGGTAAGTGATATGGATAAAAAATATTATATAGAGTTGGAAATGGTGAGAATTATTAATAAAGAATCTGCCAACTCTGATAATGATTGTCATAGTAGGGAGTATGATAGAAAATATAAAATCATACTCCATACAGATAATGAAGAACATGTAAAGGAAACATTAGATTTTTACAAAGCTGTGGTATCTAGAGATTTGTTAGGATGGTTTCGATAGCTTTATCTGTTTCTTTTTTCATTATTGAGAATGAGTGTATGATTTCATTAGTGCATACATAAAGCTCACCAAATTCGCTTAATGGCTCTTTACATTTAGGGCAGTAAGGTGTGCTAAAGTAGGAGCCGTTAGGCGATTTTTTAAGCAGGAAGTTGCCGAAGTCTTGAAATTCTTCAGTTATGGTTTTAGATTTCAATGCTGTATTTTCTTTTTTAAGTTCTGCAATCTCAGCTTTTAAAAGTTGGTTTTCTTTTTCTAATAAAAGTAATTGTTCTCTTAAAAGTTCTACATGTTCTTTTGTAAACTTGCCAGCAAGTATGCTGTCAAAAATGTTTTTAACCACGCTTATATCCATAAAATACCTCCAAAAATAATTATAAATATTTTGTATTGATATTAATAAAAAGTAAATAAAAAACGGTGTGAAATGAAGATAATTTTTAAAAAATCATATTTAGAAAGATTTATACATGATTACAAACTTTTCAATGATTTTATATCAAAAGCTGAAAATAAAGAGCTGCTGATAAATATAGAATACATAGAAAGAAAAATGGAAAATATTCTCTCTTTAGATTTTGAAGGTGATTTTTGTAAAGAATTTATTGCTGATATTATGAGACCAAGAGTTACATCGTTTTACATATTTTATACTTCGCCAGAACTGCCACTTTATTTTAAACAATATGCTTTGTTTAGATGGTTAGATGGTGCTGGTGGTTTGGAGTATGCAACTAAAATATTTAAGAAATATTTTAATATAATTTTTTAAAAGCGGAGTGCGGAAATGAATCTTGAAAATATAGTAGCTGAGGTTGTTGCAAAGGAAATGGCAAAGGAGCGAGCTTTGCTGTTTAAAAATTTGGAAGAACAGATAACAGTGCTTGTTGATAAAGTTAGCAGTATGAAATCTTATCCGCTGCAATCATTTGTTACGGAAGAAGTAGCCAGTGAATTAACAGGATATTCAATGCCTACGTTGCGTAAATGGCGGACATATAAAAAAGGCCCGCAGTATTATAAGTCTGAAAAATCTGTGCGTTATAAAGTGCAGGATTTAATAGAGTTTATGGAAAAAGACAGGGTTATTACCAGCGGGAGCATGTAACATGATAACATTATCTATTTCAAAGGATATAACAGCAGGATATACAGAAATGTATGTGCCGTTTGAAAGGCTTGCAAGTATAACATCAAAATATAATTACTCTCCTAGTTCGTTTCGTGAAGGTTATAGAAAGCAGGATAATGTAATTAATCTTGGTAATACTTTAATGTTTGATTTTGATGATGGCTCAATAAGTATAGATGAAATGGTGGGCTTTTTAAATGATAATGGAGTAACTGCCTTTTTATCAACTACAAAAAGCCATAATAAAGATAAGCATGGTAAAGTATGTGAAAGGTATAGAGTAATAGTTCCCCTTAGTGATAAGATAAACCTGCCAGTAAACAAGTTTGGCGATTTTTATATGTTTGTAGCAAGAGTGCTGCAATTTGCTGAACATTTAGATAAGGTGTGTAGAGATAGCGCCCGCTTTTTTTATCCAAATCCAGCTCAGGAAGTTCATTTAATTAAAACAGGTTATGTGCTTGATACTGAAATCTTAATAAAAAACTTTAAAATTTATATGGAAAATAATCAGCAGGAAGAAAAAAAAGATGAAGTTAGAAAAGCTGCTGCACATTATGAGAATAAAAAAACAAAGGATAGTGATAAGCTTTGCAAAAATGAAGTGCCAGTAGAAACAATGGTAGAGCTAAAAAATGGTGAGGTAAGGCCACTTTCATCTTTTTCATATTTGCAGGTAGGCGACAGTGTGCCTTGCAGGTGCTTAAACCCTAATCATGAAGATAAGCATCCGTCTGCATTTATCAGCAGGTCAAGTCATGAGATAGGTGGGTTGAAGGTGCAGTGTAGTGGGTGTGGGTATACGGTGTATTCCCCAGTAAAGTAATTTAGAACGGGGACATATCCCCTTTCTATTTATGAATGTAGTGATACAAGGAGCTGAACATGTTTAAACGATTTGAAACAATTATAGATAACAGGGAGGCAGCTATTGAGCTGCATGATAATCATATTGAATTGTTAAGTGAAGGCAGGCTTTATAAATACAGTTTAGAAGATATTGCAGATGCCAGGCGTGAGATAGATTTTGAAGAATTTAAAAGACTGTTTAGGAATAGTGATATTGCAGAAGTTATTTTAAACCATCATAGAAGAGTGCAAAAAGATGAGTTTTAAAGAAAAAGGTTTAAACCTTGATTTAATGCAGACTGAAAAAGATAAGCAGTATGTGCTGCCTGATGATAATAAGAAAATTGATTATGCAAAATTTCAGTTTGATAATTGGTTTTTAGCAAAATCTGAAAACAATAAAATATTAGCAGCAATAAAGAAAAAGGGCGGTGGGCTGTGGTTATCTCATGACGGCAGTATATGTTTTAGAGTCAGTGTTGATGCAAATGTAATAGTAAGTGGTGAGGTAGAGAAGTCATCTCGTGCAATAGCTGCATTTTTAGAAAGAGTATCGCCTGTGGTTTTATTTAAAGAGCCGAAGGGAAATAATAAGAAAATAGATATATATGTAAATGAGTTAATGTATGCATCTGATAAGTTTACGCCATTTTCTAACAGTGAATTTTACAAAGAAAATGGGGTATGGTATCGGACAGGATTTGTGCCTAGTGAATACCTGCGTGGTGCTTATAAAAAGGCAGTAGGTGAGCCTTTAACAATTATTAGATTAATAAAAAATCTAACTAATAACAATGAAGAATATTTTAAATGGACAATAAACTGGCTGGCAGGTTTTTTTCAGACACTTAAAAAAAGCCAGGTAAGTTTAGTTTTAAGAGGGGACCAGGGCGCAGGTAAAGGTATATTTTTTGAAAAAATAATAACTCCGCTTTTTGGTGAAAAATACTGTAAGCCTGTAGATAATGATAATCTGGAAAGTAACTTTAAACCATGGGTAGAAGGCAGCTTATTTTTAAATCTTAATGAAATAGCAAATGATTTAAAATCAAGAAAGAATGTTAAAAATTTTGTTAAGCAGCTTGTAACAGAAAAGCATGTGAATGTTGAAACAAAATTTAAAGATGCTGATTTAAAAAGGGTGTTTGCTAATATTTTAATTACATCAAATGAGAGTTTTCCTATTGAAGTTGAACCAGGTGATAGAAGATTTACTATATTTCAAACTGGTAAAAGTTTGAAAAGTCAAAATTGGAATATTGAAGAAACTTTAAAGGATATAGATGCAGAACTTCCAGCTTTTGCTGAGTATTTAAAAAGCTATGAAGTAGATTTTTTAATGTATAACAGGGCTCTTGAAACTCCAGAGAAACAGGCAATTATTGAGGGCACTACAAGCCAGATTAAACTTTATATTGTGGCTGTAATTGATAGAAATATTTTATTTTTTTCTGATTTATTAGAAAGCGAAGATGAGGAAGAAAATGAGCTTTATAGGAAGTTAAAAGACAGCTTTGAAGTAACAGGCAGGATAACTAATAAGCTGCTATATGAAAGTTATAAGGCTCTTTTTGAAAGTAAAAAAAGTATGAAGCAGTTTTTAAGGGAGTTAAGAAGATTAGCACCAGATGTTTTTGGTGAAGATAAAATTAGGAAAAATAATAAAGAACGGTTTTACAGTCCATGGGAGTAAATATGAAAGAAGTTATACTTATTATATTGATATTTATTTTAATAGTTTTAATTGCTGATGGATTAGAGAATTTATGATTAGTTTTGAGAATATAAATGAAGTAAGTGCTATTGAAAAATTATTACACTTTGCAGGTTATAAATTAGAAGAATGCCCTGTATGTGGTAATAAGATAGCTGGTAGAGAGTTTAAAAAAATAAAATGCAGCCATTGTGGTTATGTGGTGTCATGGAGAACATGCACTGCTTTTGAAAATTCTAAATTAAGTGCATCACAGCTTTTAATGATGTTTGATAGGTTTGATATGAATAGAAGTGATGCAGAAGTATCAAAAGAGCTTGGTATATTTATCACAACAGTAAAAGCATGGCGATTTGTATATGATGAAATGAAAAGTAAAAGGAGTGATAAAGGCTTTTAGGACAAAAGCCCGCTTGCGGAAACGCAGGAGTATTTACTGCGACTAAGTGTAAATTTTTTAAATCCAAGGACGGATTTAAAAATAAAAATAAACGGAATGAATAAATTAGGTTTATCCTAATTTAAGAATGGAGTGTCATATGAGGAGTTTAAATCGGTTTACATGTATAGGTAATTTAACAAAAACATTAGATGTAAAAAATGTAGGTGAGTTAGTTATTGCATCAGGCTCTATTGCTGTAAATGATAAGGTGGGAGAGAAAGAAGAAACTACTTATATAAACTTTAAAGCATTTGGCAAGCTGGCAGAGCTTATGGGTTTATATATGCAAAAAGGCTCAAAAGTTTACTTAGAAGGAAAATTAAAAAATAATAATTATGACAAAAAAGACGGCTCAGGCAAAGTTTATGGTTATGAGCTGGTAGTAGATGAATTTTTATTATTAGATAAAAAAGAAAGTGAAAATAAGGAGGCATAAAATGGGAGAATTGATAAAAAGATTAGAGCAGGCACAGCCTATTAATGATGAAAAGGCGAATAAATTAGCTGAGTGGATAAGAGAGCACCAGGAAGATTTGTTATATCTAATAAAGCAAGGCTATCAGATAAGAAAGATACAAACTGAAGCAATGTTAGATTTAGGTGATAAATACCCTCATGATATAAATTTTGAAACTGCACTTTGTTTTTCTTTATTGCAGCTGGAAGCTGTAAAAAAAGAAATGCCAAAAGATTATATTGTAAATATTCCAGTAGTGGATACGGTGGAAGATTTAGAAAGAGTAGAAAAGCAAAAAATACAAGCAGAAATAGAGCCTTTTAAGGTTGGTAGTAAAAAATATTATTATGCAAAATATGTGCTTGATAATAAAGAAAATGAAGTGATTAAGTTATCTGCCAGCAAAAAAGGAGTTCAAGAGTATTTGTATAAAAAAAGGGATAAAACGTTTGATGCTTATGGTAACCCTGTTGGATTAGATATTATAGAAATAAGATATGCTACGCAAGATGAACTTAAAAAAATGGGTATAATAGATGCAGGAGAGAATAAATAAAATAAGGGCAGTATCAGCAGATACTGCAGATTTATTACAAGCTGCTTATAATAAACTGCTTGAAAAAAAAGAGCATGCTAAGCTCGGTAATATGAGTGATGTTAAAGAATACCAGAAAGAAGATGCAGCCTTTACAAAGCTTTTAAGAGGCTATGAAGAAAGCTTTGGAATAGATAAGTTTGAAAGTATAAGTGAAGTTTATGAATACTTAATTGACTGTGGCTATAAGGTAGCAAGTAGAACATTATATGACCATAAGAAAAAAGGGTATTTAACTGGTTCTAATGGTAAATACAGCCTGGCAGAAGTAGAAGATTATGCCAGTAAGTATTTAAATAAAGAAACAATAAATACAGATGATTTTGATGGTTTAAGTTTAGTTGATAAAAAGAATTTGGCAGAAATTGAACTTAAAAATTTAAGAGCAGAAAGAGAACAGATTGCAATAGATGAAGCAAGAGGCAGACTTATTTCAAGAGATATAGTTGATAGAGAGTTTGCAAGTCGTATAGAAGTAATAAAAAGGCTTTTACAGGAACAGGAAGAAAGCCTGCCAGTGCTGCTTGCTGGTAAAAGTGAATCAGAAATAAGGGATATAATCGCTGGCAGTTATAAGTATATTATGGAAAGTTACAGCAGAGAGCTTTTTAAAACTCAAGAGGTGCAGGATGCAGCAGGAAATGGAATTTAGAGCAGTATCACCTAAGGGCACTGTTTATACAGGTGGTTTTTTTAGTGATGGTGAAAAGGTTGGTGTTATTAGAAATGATATGCGTGGCTTAAAAATAAGCTATGCACCAGGCTCTGCATATATGGGCTTTTATACTGGTTTGAAAGATAAAAAAGGCTTTAAAATATTTACTAATGATTTAGTAGAAATATCAAGCAGTAATGAATTTAATGGATTGAAAGGTATAGTGCTGTTTTATAAAGGTGATTGTTTAGTAGGTACTGAGAAAGGCTATTTTTATTTAAATAATGCAGAAAGTGAGTATGTTACTAAAGGTAATGCTATGCAACATGTTAAAGAGTTAAGTGATAAGCTTAAAGACATGCTTATTGTTGTAAAAGGTGTGGAATAATGAGCGCTATACAAGAGTATTTTCCACTTGAAGCAATGGCAGCTAAACCGCGTAAAAAATTAACAGGAGTTGAGTGGGCGGAAAAGTATAGAGTATTAACCACAGAAAGTTCTGCATTTCCAGGACCATTTAG
>DXAQ01000156.1 GCA_019116905.1 Candidatus Mucispirillum faecigallinarum
AACAGATTAATGAAGAAATAATGCATAATTCAAATACAGAAAAGATTACAGCTGCAATACAAAAATTATGCAGGTTGAGAGATGAATATGTACCTAATGCTTCAATAACAATTCAAATGACATTTATGAGAGCTAATATTGATAGTATTATACCAATTGTGGAAAAAGCAATTGAGTGGGGTGTTAACAGAGTTAAAGGACATCAATTATGGATAACTCATAAAGAGTTAGAAAATGAAGCCTTATATAATGACTCATATTATATTGAGAAATGGAATAAATTAGTACATAAACTGCAAGTGTATCAAGATAAAATAAAGTTAGAAAATTTTTTACCAATTACATCAAGAGAATATGTAGATGGTGATTGTCCTTTTCTTGGAAATGAATTATGGATAAACTATAAGGGAGATATAAGTGTTTGCTGTGCACCAGACTATGAACGAAGAAAATTAGGAGGTTTTGGCAATATTTATACTAATAGTTTACATAGTGTTTTAACATCAAAGCAGTATAAAGATTTATGTGTAAACTATAAACAAAATGATGTATGTAAAAAATGTTTGATGAGGCGGTAATGGAACATCCTGTCATTTCTTTTCAAGAAACTCACCATGAAATAAATGGTAAACCATTATATGAAAAAAGATTTAGTAAGGTATTAAGCTATCATAATGGTATTGCACCTGTTTATACAGAGATAGATAAAAAGAAGGTTGCGTATTTTATTGATTATTCTGGAGATAATATTTTTGATAGGTATTTTATTCAGGCTTTTGGGTTTTATGATGGTCTTGCAGCAGTATGTGATGAAAGTGGTTTTTTTCATATAAACTTAGACGGGAAAGATTTATATAAAAATAGATATGCATGGTGTGGTAATTTTGTGGAAAACAAATGCTCTGTTTGTGATTTTGAAGGCAATTATTTTCATATTTCTATTAATGGGGAAAGATTATATAATGAAAATTTTATATACGTTGGTGATTTTAAATATGGTATAGCTGTTGCAGTATTAAAAAATGGTAAAAGTGTGCATATATTTGAGAATGGTATCAGAGTTCATAATATGGAATATGATGCACTTTATCCATACCATAAAGGGTATGCAGTTGCAAAAGATTCTAAAGGTTTTTTTCATATTGATAAATCAGGAAAAGAGCTTTATAAAGAAAGATATGCAGAGTTAGAGCCTTTTTATAACAATAAAGCATTAGCAACAGATTTTTATGGTAATAAACTTATAATTGATTATGATAGTTTAGGCATGGCACAAAGCTCAGAACATTTTCTTTTTGATGATGAATTAGTAAAGCAAAAAATATATAATACTTTTGCAAGAGATGCTTTTAGTTTTTTTGATATGCGTATTTTATATGCTGTTTTAGAACTAGGTATTTTGCAAAATATTAAAATTAATAAATCCTGCGAAATTATAGATATTAATTTAGATAAGACAATTAAAGATTTACTTATTTCATGGCTTGAACACTATGGTTATATAAAAAATAATATGCTTACCATAAAAGGAGAAGCAGTTTTAGATATTAAAGATGTAATCTGTTATTGGCAAAGTTTGCCGTATAATACTTCTTGCTATTTAATGGAAAGTATAAAAAATAATTGTGAGTTTTTTTCAAATATTTATGGAGCAAAATTTTTTAATTTTATAAAAAATAACCAAAAATACAGCAATTATTTTTCATTTATATCATCATTTTATTCTTCAGATTATTCAAATCTTAATATTCAGCTTTCTAATGAAATTGTATGTGATTTAGGTTGTGGCAGTGGAGCATTATTAGATGCATTAAAAGTCAAATTTCCAAAGATTACACCAGTTTATGCTGATTTAATTGATAATAGAATAAATAAAAATAGTGAATTTTATAATATTGATTTTTTTAAGCCATTGCCATCTAATTTAAATGCAGATGTGTATATAATGAGTAGAATAATGCATGATTATAATGATAAAGACGCACTTATTATTTTTAAACATATTGCAGATAAAATGAAGAAAGATAATAAGCTGTATTTGTTTGAAACAGTTCTTGATAACAGCAGTAAAGGAATTACGGTATCTTTTCATATTCTTAATATGTTAGGTGGCAGAGAAAGAACAATAAGTGAAATTGAAAGCCTTTTAAACAAAGCAGGTTTATCTATAATAAATAAGAATTTATGCAGCGGTACTATATCGCTGTTGGAGGTTAAAAAAAATGATTAGTATATATGAAACTATGGCAGAAGGTTATGGTTTAGTAAAAAAGATAGCCCCAAAAAATACTTCTATAAAAATATTATTGAGGCATTCTTTAAGAGATAATTATGAAAATGTTAAATTTGATGAACCGTTAACAAGAGAAGGTAAAGTGATGGCAGAATCATTTGGCAGAGGTTTAATTAATGATAATATTGAAAAAATTGTTACAAGTCATTCACCAAGATGTATTGATACTGGAAAATATATTATAAAAGGATATGGTAAGGATATAAATTGTATCCAGAATAATGAACTTACATACTTATGGATAAAAGAAAGAACAATATGGTCTAATACTTATGACAATATTTATAACCATAAAATTAAGGATATTATGCAAGATATGCTTGATAAGAAAGAAGTACTCGGAGCTTTTACGATAGAAGAATGTGTTGATAAAATGTTAAATTTAATGTTTTTAAATGATAAAGAAAAAACAGCACTTAATAATTCTACTTTTGATATTTTTATCTCGCATGATTCATTTATAATGCTTTTATTATGTTATTTACTTAAATGTAATGTTTCTGATATAAAATGGATTTATATGTTGGAAGGCGTATTTTTATGGAAAGAAAATAATAATTTAAATATGGTTTGGCGTGGTGTGCACTATAAAATATAATATATAAAAGAATAAAATCTTTAACTTGTTTTGATAAATGTATAACGAAGTTCATAAAATATATGGCTATAAATTTATATGTTTTTCATATAAGGTAAGAGTATTTCTATTAACGATATAAGCAGGCATCATAATATTGAAGCTGGTAACTAATTAAATAATAAGGAAACATAATTATGAAATTATTTGTTTTAGGTAATATAAATGCTGGGAAATCTACATATATAAAAAAGATATTTTCTAAATTACCTGATTATAAATATATTGCAATAGATGAATACAGGATAAAATATAATGATGAACAAAAAGCAAGAAACTGCTTTATAAAAGATGTTTTAAAATATCCTAATTGTATCGTGGAATTTACAGGATTTGGTGATATTGCACAAAATCTGCAAAATAAACTGCCTAATAATTCTTGTCTAATTATATTTATCAATACGCCTAAGGAAGTGTGTATAAATAGAATTAATGATAAAATAGATTATTTTAAAAGTATTCCATATCCTGAAAATGTAGATAAAATAGGGAATACTATTAATATGCTAGATATATATATACAGCAGGATAAGTTGTATGAAAATTGGAATAATGCTGCCATAAATATATACTCTGTCTGTAATAATGATAATAATGATTTATCAGATGATATACCTTATTTACATTATCATAATTTATTTGAATTAATAAATCTATTTCGTCAAAATAAGTATAAAAGTTTAATATCATTTGGAAGTCTTGGCAGGCAGGAATTAACAATTAATTCTGATATGGATTTAATGCTTGTTACCAGCAGGAAAGTATCTTATATAAAAGAATTGCTGGAAAATTTTTATCAAACTAATGCTGTTATTAAGATATTAGGAAATAAACTTATAATTACTATGAAGAATAATATTCAGATAGAATTATATGTAGTAAAAAATTTTATCCAAAATATTAAGAATTATCATGGCTCACAAATTAAAAATACTGCAAAAACAATACTGTTGGGCAATAAAAATTTACTAGAAACAATAAATAATGCTTTAAGTGTATATCAAAATACAGAATATTTATACGATAATATTATTATTAAACTTGAAAATTATATTAATCTTTATAAGAAAATGTTTAATCAAAAAGATATATTTGGTTGTTATTTTTATCATTCTTTAGTAATTTTTGAATATATGAGAATATTATGTATAAAAGAAAATATAACAGAATATTTATATTGTCCTAAAAATGTTAATGAAAATACTAATACGATAGTAAAAAAATATAAATTATATGAAATAATGCCTTTTAATTATGATAAAGATTATATTGAAAAGGTGATTTCTTATTATCATAATTTAATCAATAGTATTCCTTATAAAGTAAAGTAAGAAGAAATAAAAATATTTGATAATTATGTAATTTTTAATTAAATACTAAAATAATTAATTTTTTTGTCATATAAAATGTAATTGACAATATATACCATACATATTATTATTTATTTAATAAAATAGTATGGAGTGTATATGAAAATTGAATCATTAAAACAATTAATTATGCAAATCAATCATGATTTAGGAAAATTTTGTAACACTTTTACATATACGCGTAAAGATTTAGCAGGCTTAGGTAAAGCATCACCTAAATCTGAATTATTTGCAGTACCACCAATAGACAGAGATTGGGCAATAAATTATGGTGGAGGAACAGAAGTTCAGTATCATATTAATATTCATAATTATATACAATATGGCATAGGTTTTAATTTTCAATATGTTCCATTTAAGAATGCTAAAACTCCTGAAGAATATATGGCTCCTTTTGCAGAAGTTTTTTTTACACCAGCAGTTCAAGAATTAATTACTGATATGAAATCGAAAGGATATAGTTTTGTTATTGGTGATGAAAAAACATTAAAAAATAAACAGTATAAAGATTATTATTTGTTTGGAAAAACAATAAATATTCATGATAATTATTTGGATGAAGATGCATATAGTAAAATATTAGATGATATTCAAGGTGATTTATTTAGTTTATATAAAAAAATATTTGAAGAACGGAATAAACTTATTTCTTCTAAAACTTATTTTGAAGAAAAAACAAAGTCTAATTTAGATTTATATAGTTCATTATTGAAAGCCAATAAAAATCTTATCTTAACAGGAGCTCCTGGCACAGGAAAAACGTATTTAGCAAAGCAGATTGCAGCAAAAATTATACTTAATAAAGTAGTCTTAAATTTTGATGATATTGATAATAATAAATTAACAGAAATAGACAAAAATATATTAGAAGAACAGTGTGAATTTGTTCAATTTCATCCTTCTTTCGATTATACTGATTTTATGGAGGGAATTAAACCTGATAATAATGGTGGATTTGTACTAAAAAAAGGTATTTTTAAAAAATTTTGTGAAAATGCTGCAATAAATTATATGGATAGTAAAAAGTCTGAGTTAGAATTATCTAAAAACCATATTGTTAAAGAATACTGGTTTAAATTTTATGAAGCAGTGCAAGAAGAAATTATAAATAATGAAAATGGTTCAGCTTCAATACAAAATATGTATAATAAGGATAATGAAGCACCTATCAACAGCATTGATTTACATGATGATGAACTTTATGTAGGTATTGGAACATCTACAAGTAAACATGATTTTCATAGACCAATATATACTCTAATAGATTATTATTTTAAATTTTTACAATTTAAAGAAGCTGTAAAAACTATTAAAACAGGTTATACTGAAAAATTTATAGAGTATATAGGAGAAAAAGGCAGAACAACTTATATGTATGGTTTGCTCAATAAATTTTATAATCTTTATAATGATGAAATACAACAAAGGATTAGGGAATATCATATTGATGAAAAAATACAGGAGAAAACCTATGTATTTATTATAGATGAAATTAATCGTGGAGATATTAATAAGATTTTTGGAGAACTTTTTTATTCTATTGAACCAGGATATAGAGGAGAAATCCATAAATTAAAAACACAATATCAAGACTGGGACGAAGGTTCTGTTTTTTCTAATGGATTTTATATACCAGAAAATGTTTATATTATAGGAACGATGAATGATATAGATAGAAGCGTTGAAAGTATGGATTTTGCCATTCGTAGAAGATTTGTATGGAAAGAAATTTTATCTGAAAATACTGCAATCATGTTAAACAAACTGCCAATAGATATTGTAGAAAAGGCAAAAAATACTATGAATAGACTTAATGAAACAATAGAGTTAATAGAAGGCTTAAATTCTTCATATCATATAGGGCCGTCTTATTTTCTAAAACTTAATAATTATTTAGATGAAGACAATAAATTTGATTTATTATGGTGCAATCATATTCAACCATTACTTTCAGAATATTTGCGTGGATATGAAGATTATGATGTAAATATGAAAAAATTAAAGGATGCTTATAATAATCTTAACAATGAAGATGATTAAGAAGTGAATTATATGGCATATAAAAATATTCAGCAAATAATTAATCTAAAAGATAATAGTCCAACAAAGATAAGCGAGATTGGGTTAGATGAAAATATTATAGAAAATTTTACAAAAAAGTTATATGAATTATCATCATGCTCTATCAAAGAATTACAAAATGATAATGATATATTATTTTTTTCACATAAAATATCAAAAAATAACGATAATATAGAAGATTATCATATTTTCTATTTTAATGGCTCTATAATTAACACAACAAATGTTGTTGGGTTTTTAAGTATTAATGATATTGATGTTAATATTAGGTCCCGTTTTAGTCAAGAACATGATTATTTCTTTTATTATTTATTGCATAAAGTGTTTGGTGTAAATATAACAGAGCTTAAACATTCTTTCACAAATGATAGAGGGTTTTCATTTTTGTTATTTTTATTTCCATATTATTTTAGTAAAGCTTTAAGAACAGGTATGTATAAAAAATATATGACAATTCAATATAATAATTGCCATGTAAAAGGAACGATTGATTTTCAAAGACATATTAATAATAATTTATTAGATAAAAGTAAGATAGCCTATAATGTCCGTGAACACAGTGTTAATAATAATATTACACATTTGCTTAGGCATACAATAGAATATATTAAGACTAAACCTCTTGGTTATATGATTTTAAATCAAAAAAATATTAAAGAGTATATTAATCAAATTATACAGGTAACACCTGATTATAACAAAAACCAAAGGCAGATAATCATTAATAAAAATTTAAAAAGATTAGTTCATCCTTATTATTATAAATATGAGCCATTAAGAAAATTATGTATTCAAATATTAAGATATGAAAAACTACTTTATAATAAAAGTGATAAAAAAATATATGGTATATTATTCAATATAGCATGGCTTTGGGAAGAATACATTAATACTTTATTATATCCTGTTGGTTTTACTCATTTTGGTAAAAGAATATATAACGATAAACATATCTACTTATTAAAAAACAGGAGCTGGGAAGTATTTCCTGATTTTTTTCACGAAAAAAATAAAATAGTTCTTGATACAAAATATAAAAATTTAGATAAAAAAGAAAGTCCTAACGCTGCAGACAAACATCAGTTAATTTCATATATGTATACTCTGCATGCAGAAAAAGGTGGTTTTATATATCCAAGTAATGAATCAAGCAGTGTTACAAAATTTGGAGAAGTATTAAATCTAATAAATAGTGATGTAAGCATATATCCAATAAATATTCTTAAAAATGCAAGTTCCATAGAAGATTTTATAAATCATATTGCAAAAGAAGAAGAAAAATTGAAACATTATTTTTTGTAATTATTTAAAATTTGTAAGGAGATATTAATGAGTGTTGATGAAGAAGTTATGAAAAATGCAGTAGAATTATTAACAAAGAAAGCAAATAGTATGTTAGCTAAAATGAAAGGATTTGTTATTAAAGACTATGAAACATATTTAAATAAATTTCCTTATTTAAACGGATGTTTTTCTCCTTTTGTTTCTAGTCCAAATGTTTTTGCCCCATTAAATCAAGCTACAAAGAAGGAAACAGCGTATACTTCTATGGTTGGATATTTTTTACAAGATAAAGATTTTGGGCAGTATTTATATAAAGGATTATGCAGGCTTATAGGAATAAAACAAATTAAAGAAATGAAAAGTGTTGTATGTGAAAAAACAGCAAAAGACTATGGAAGATTAGATATTTTTATAAAAAGTAAAGATGAAAAAAATATTATAATAGAAGCAAAAGTAACTGCACAGGAATCTGGAAATCAGCTTAAAAATTATAGTGATTGTTTTAAAGAGTATAGAGAAAAATATCAACGCAAACAAAATACATTAGTTTTATTAACAATATATAATGACATACAACATAAAGATTTTAAAAATATTATGTGGTTAGAACTTGCAGCTGCTTTTTATGCTGGATATAATACATATAAGTTTATGAACAATAAAGGTTCTAAGTGGTATGAAATGAAGTTAGGAGAAAAGGATGACACATATAATGGAGTATACTTGCAAATGTGGCTGTCAAATATTTTAACTTATTTATATGAAATTGATGAAATAGATGAAATTGATGATACTGAATTATATAAATATAATTTCTTTAATTATTTTGTGAAAACATATATATCAATTATGAATGAAATTGCAAAAAAATAAATTTTAGGTGAATTATGCATACATTATCTAAATATACATTAGCTTTTTTTAATAATGCAAATAAAGGCTGGCTGCCTGTAATGACAAATGTTTTTGATATAGATGATGCTGATAAAGAACAATATCCACAAATATTTAGCAAAAAAAATCTTGATTTATTAAAAGATTATATACAAGAATTAAAACAAGATATTTATTTATATTTTTATGCAATATTTAATATTTTAAAAGAAAGTAACAAATATAATATAATTATCAAACGAATTTCTAATAAAGGTTATGATATTAAATATTTTTATCAAGGTTTCCCACTAAAAATAGAGAATAACATAGAGTTTAATTTAGTAATTGGCATATATTATACTGGTGATGAATTGATGGGTACAAGATTTAATAAACCTCGTATGATTTATGCTCTTTATTATAATGGAAGTGAAGAATCTAATGATATTATAGCATATAAGATTAGAGAACATATTAATAAAAAAAGAGAATTTATCAATATTAATGAAAATCTTAATTATTATTTTGATGAGTATATTTGTGCATATAGTTATGGATTAGAGCTTAACAGTAGAACAGAAGCAAAGAGTGTTGCAGAAGATATTCAACTTTTTTTAGATAATAAATTAATCAAAAATGTGGATAAGATAAAAGCAATTATATCATTTGTAAAAAATAATGAATAAAATATTTCATATTTTTATTTTATAAACTCTTTATATATTCGAGCATGGCAAAACAACAAACTACTGGCTATTCAAGTAGATGATAAAATCTTTTAGAAAAAATCTCCTGTATAGTAAGATGAATTTGTTCTGGTCGCATCAAACTATAATAACAAGGAGATTTTATGTCACATAGTTTATCACATAGTAAATGGTTATGCAAGTATCACATAATCTTTACGCCAAAGTATAGAAGGAAAATAATATATAACAAATATCGAGAGAGTATTCGAGATATTATAAAAAGTTTATGTTCCTATAAAGGCATAGAAATATTAGAAGGTCATTTAATGCCAGACCATGTTCATTTACTACTATCAATTCCCCCTAAGTATAGTGTATCAAGTGTAATGGGCTATTTAAAAGGTAAGAGTTCGTTAATGATATTTGA
>DXAQ01000157.1 GCA_019116905.1 Candidatus Mucispirillum faecigallinarum
TTTAAAAATTAAATTTTATTACTTGAAATAAGAAAAACTTTATGATAGTTTAATCATAGGAAAAGATTATTTTTGTATATTTATACATAAATCTGACTTTTTCTCATATTAAAGTTAAATATGCATCAATCATTCTTTCTCCAATTTTATTTGGGAGGTGCTACTTTGGAAGTAAGTAGAAGAAATTTACTCAAAGCCACAATAGCTGGAGCAGGTTTATCACTTGCAGGTTGTGGTTATGATGTCCAATCTGTTCAGAGTGCTGTCAATGATTTTAAACTTGATGACGCAAACGAATACACTTCAATATGCACATTCTGTGCCTGCGGCTGCGGTATGGTTGGATATGTTAAAGAAGGCAAGATGATTAACCTTGAAGGCGACTCTGACCATATTGTTAATGAAGGAGGCCTTTGCAGTAAAGGTGCATCAATGTCTGTTATTCCTAACTCAGAGGGCCGTGTTTTAACACCTAAATATAGAGCACCAAAAAGCAATAAGTGGGAAGAAATATCTTGGGACGAAGCCCTTGATAAAATCGCATCTAAAATTAAACAGGTTCGTGATGATAACTGGATTGCTTCAGAAGAAGAAAACGGAAAAACTTACAACGTTAATAGATGCGATGCTTTAAGCTTTGTTGGCGGCGCTCAGGTTCACAATGAAGAATGTTATCTGATTACTAAAATGACTAGAATGTTAGGTGTTTCTTTCCTTGAACACCAGGCTCGTCTTTGCCACTCATCAACAGTTCCTGCTTTAACAGCTGCTTTTGGCAGAGGCGCTATGACAAACACATGGCAGGATTTAAAAAATGCCAAAGCTATTTTAATAGAAGGCTCAAATGCTGCTGAAAACCACCCAATGAGTGCTAAATGGATTATGCGTGCAAAAGCAAACGGCGCAACAGTTATCCATGTAGACCCACGATATACAAGAACATCTAAATTAGCAGATATACATGCCCAAATCCGCCCTGGAACAGATATCGCTTTCCTTGGTGCTATTATCAATTATATTCTTGAAACTAACAGCTATGATGAAAATTATCTTTTAACTCACACTAATGCTGCTATGCTTGTTTCTAAAGATTATGATTTTGATGAAGGTTTATTTTCAGGCTATAATGAAGAAAAACGTTCATACGATAAGAAAAAATGGGCTTATCAGTTAGATGCATCAGGCAAACCAATAGTTGGTAAATTAACTGACCCAGACAGCGTTATGATGAAAATGAGAGATTTTTATAAACGCTATGATTTAGAAACTGCTGCTAATATTACAGGTATACCTGCAGAAGATATTAAAAAAATTGCAGAAGTTATGATAAATAACAGACCAGGAACAGTAATGTATGCTCTTGGTATGACTCAGCACACTGTAGGTGTTCAAAATATCCGCAGCTTTACAGTTATGCAGTTCTTACTTGGTAATGTTGGTAAACCAGGCTCTGGTATTAACGCATTACGCGGCGAGCCAAACGTTCAAGGCTCTACTGACTTTGCTGTATTATTTAACTATTTCCCAGGTTATTTAAGCACACCAAACCACAGGCAGCAGACACTTGATGAATGGACTAAATCATCAGGCACTTTCCGCAGGAAGTTTATGGTAAACTTAATGAAATCATGGTTTGGCGAAAACGCTGCTGCTGAAAACGATTTCTGCTATTCATTAATGCCAAAAATTAATGCAAATCAAAACTATTCAATATATAGAATTTTTGAAACTGCATTAGAAAGTCAGATGAAATTCTTATATATTACTGGTCAAAACCCACTTGTTACAAGCCCTAATTTAAATATAGTTCAGGCTGGTCTTGAAAAATTAGAAATGCTTGTTGTGGCAGACCCATTTGAAACAGAAACTGCTTCATTCTGGCAAAAAAGAGAAGGTGTTGACCCTCAAAATATAGATACAGAAGTTATTCTTCTTCCTGCTGCATCTTTCTTAGAAAAAGAAGGTACATTAATCAACTCAAGCCGTCTTGTTCAATGGAGATATGCAGGCTTAAAACCACTGGGAGAGGCTAAACCTGATATTGAAATTATTGACCTTCTTTTCCAAAAAATAAGAGAAAAATATGCATCTTCTACTGAAGAAAAAGATAAAATCTTTAAACTTGCTAACTGGAACTATCCAAAAGAGGAAAGGTCTGATGCAGTTTTAAAAGAAATCAACGGCTATAACACAAAAACTGGAAAACTTCTTAATGGTATCGGTGAAATTCAGGCAGATGGCTCTACATCAACTGGCTGCTGGGTATATGCTGGTGTATATGCTAATGGAGAAAACCAAACTTTAAGAAAAGATTTCAGAACTGACCCAGGAAACTTAGGTATTTTCCCAAAATACGCTTGGACTTGGCCAGGAAACATACATATTCTTTATAATAGAGCATCATGTGATAAAAATGGTAAACCGTATGATGAAAATAATAAACTTATTTGGTGGGATGAAAATGCTAAAAAATGGACTGGTTATGATGTACCTGATGTGCCAACTGCAACAGACGGTCCAAATACTGCTAACGGTCAAAAACCTTTCCGTATGTCTGGTGAAGGAGTAGGTCGTCTTTTTGGCGGAACTTATGCAGACCCTGAAACACAAGGTGCATTACCACGTGATGTTTCTTATGTTACAAGCGACGGACCATTCCCAGAATTCTATGAACCTGTGGAAAGCCCTACTAAAAACATATTACATGAAAATGTAGCATCTAACCCATGCTTAATTTACCCTAGGGTAAAAGGATTTCAGGAAATCGGCGATAAAAAAGATTTTCCTTATGTGCTTTGCACTTCTGCTGTATCAGAACACTGGTGCTCAGGAGCTTACACAAGGAATGTGCCTTGGTTAAATGAACTTGTTAAAGAAACTTTTATTGAAATGCCGCATTCACTTGCTGATAAACTTGGCGTTAAAAACGGCGAAAAAGTAAAAGTAAACTCTGCAAGGGGTGAAGTTGTTGTTAAAGCAATGGTTACAAACCGTATCCACACATTAAATATTAACGGCGAAGAATGTACTGTTGTATGGATGCCTTACAACTGGGGCTTTAAAGGTTTAAGCACAGCTGCAAGTACAAACCTTTTAACAATTGATGCAGGCGACCCTAACACATGGATTCAGGAAACTAAAGCATGCCTTGTTAATGTTACAAAAGCAGGAGTATAGTTATAATGGAAAATGTTATAAAAGCAGCTGAAAAATGGATTGAAAGCCACCCATACTTAAAAGATATTGCTGCTTTACATTTAGCCTGTGAAAAAGCAGTGGCAGAAAGTGAAGTAATAAAAGATATGCCTGAAATTACTGATAGTGAAAAAGAGAAATTTAAAGAAGGTATACCTTTACTGGACTGCTGCAAAAGCCTTACTGTTAATGAAACAGCAGGAAAAATTTTAACTGCTCTTAGCAGATTAAAAGATAATACAGAACTTCCTGAAAAAGTAAGACAGGCAGCAGAAAAACTTTCTAATATATCTGCAGAAAAAGGCAGCGAAATTATTTCGTCAGTTTTAGAAAATGATGATAAGAAATTAAAAGCAGCCTTAAAAGATATTGATGCTGATGAAGATATTATAACATATTTTGCATGGGTATCTATCCGCAAAGCATTAAGCGGAATTAAAGAAAACCTTGAAAAATTCATCAGTGAAAATATATGGCAGAAAGGGCAGTGCCCTGTATGTGGAAACGATGCATCTACTGCATTTTTTAAACATACAAAAAGGGGCAGGCAGCGTTTTCTGCACTGCGACCACTGCGGAACAGAATGGGATTACAAACGTATAGGCTGCCCATACTGTGAAAATATTGACCAAAAAGAGATGAGTATAAAAGACAGTCAGGATGAACCTGATATGCGCATTGATTTATGCCATAAATGTAACAGCTACATTAAAACATACGTTGGCGAATCAGAAAAAAGCGCAGGTAAAGAAGGCTGGGCTTCAATTCATCTTGATTTATTAATGAAGGATTCAGGGTTCAGCCCAAAAGGCTGCCTTGTAAAACCATAATGATATGATTTATTTAGATAATGCTGCTACAAGTTTTCCAAAACCTGAAAACGTGGTGAAAACTGTTACGGAAATAATATCAGAAGGAACAGGCACTCCTGGCAGAGGCAGCCATAATAATGCTGCTAAAGCTGTAAAAGGTGTGCAGGCTGTTAGAAAAAGTTTTATTGACTTTTTTAACCTGCTGGAAGATTTCCGTGTAATATTTACATACAGCGCAACTGATGCGCTTAATATGGCAGTAAAAGGCTTTTTAAACCAAGGCGACCATGTAGTTATTACATCTACTGAGCATAATTCAGTATCAAGGCCCTTAAAAGCAATGGCAAGGGACGGGATAATATCATTAGATATTGCTCCATGTGATAAATATGGTTATGTAATTATTGATGAATTTAAAAAGCTTGTAACAGAAAAAACTAAACTTGCAGTAGTATGTCATGGCTCCAATGTAACAGGGGCAGTGCAGCCTGTGGAAACACTTGGGCAGATAGTTAGAGAAAAAGGCGGCTACCTGCTTTTAGATGCGGCGCAGACTGCAGGGGTTGTGCCAATAGATATGCGCAATATGCCAATAGATATGCTTGCAGCAGCAGGCCATAAAAGTTTATACGGTCTGCAGGGCACAGGTATATTAGTGTTGGGAGAAAGGATGTTTAAACTTCGTCCTTTCAGAGAGGGCGGTACAGGGTTTGATTCTAAATCAGAATACCAGCCTGTAAACTGGCCAGAGGCTTTTGAAGCTGGCACACACAACGTTCCTGGTATAATCTCCATGGGAGAGGGGCTGAAATTTATTAATGAAACGGGCATGAAAAATATAGCTGATAAAGAGTTAAAACATATTGAAAGAATTTGGGAATATTTATCGCATTTTGATAATATTACCCTTTATGGTCCAACACCTGAAATGGCAAGGACTTCTGTTATTTCATTTAATGTTTTAGGCTGGGATGCAGAAGATGTTGGTGCAGTATTAAACCAAAACTATGATATCCAGACAAGGACAGGGCTGCAGTGCTCTCCCTTAACTCACCAGTTTTTAAACACTTTCCCTGAAGGGACAGTAAGAGTAAGCCCGGGATATTGGACAACAGATAAAGATATTGATATTTTTTTCAATGCAATACGCCGTATAGCACAAGTAGATGTGCCGGTGTATTAAAAATAGGAGGATAACATGGCCGTAGAAATCGCTATGCTGCATGATGTAGAAAAATGTTCTGCATGCAGAGGCTGTTCAGTAGCCTGCAAACAGTGGAAAAACCTGCCTGCTGATAATACGCCTTTTGATGGTGAATATCAGTCGCACAAGGATTTAAGCAGTAAAACATATACATTAATCCGTATGAAAGAAAGAATGGTTGATAATAAAGTAAGGTGGGATTTCCTTAAATTCCAGTGTATGCACTGTGGTATTGCAGGGTGCGTTCTTGGCTGCCCTACACATGCACTTCAAAAAGAAGAAACTGGTATAGTTTCTCACAGCAACGATAAATGTATCGGTTGCGGATACTGTGAAATAAACTGTACTTTTGGCGTGCCACATGTGGACCCTGAAACAAAAAAATCTACAAAATGCAACTTATGTATAGACAGGGTTACAAAATATATAGAAAACGGATATGACAGAAAATATATGCCGTCATGTGCTAAAACATGCACAGCTGATGCTATTCTTTTTGGCACTCGCGAAGAAATGGTAAAAATAGCTAATGAAAGGCTTGAAGTATTAAAGAAAAAATATCCAGATGCATGTACATACAACGTTGAAACTAATAACTCTATTCAAGGCGGCGCTATGATGTATGTACTGCCTTATAAACCATCAGTATACGGACTTCCTGATGAGCCGCAGCTTGCTCCATCACTTAGCGTATGGAAAGATAAAATCCAGCCTGCTGGTAAAGTGTTAATTGGTGCAGCTGTTGTTGCTGTTGCTGGTGCTGCCGTTGTAAATACTGTTACAGGCGGAGGAAAACATGGAGGTGATGACCATGAGTAATGAAAAATATGTACAAAGGTTTAGTAAATATATAGTGATAGCTCACTGGACAAATGCAATCAGCTTTATTATGCTTGTATTAACTGGTCTGCCTTTATTTTTAGGAATAAATATGCCAGATGTTTTACAGATTATACATAGAGTATTTGCAGTAACTTTTCTTCTTCCAACTCCATTTATGATATTAATGGATAGAAAAGGTTTTACTCAGTGGACAAAAAACGTATTAAGCTGGAAAAGTTACGATTTTAAATTTCTTGCATCATTTCCACTTGAATTAATTGGCAAAGCTAAAAATGTTCCAAAACAGGACTTTTTTAACGGCGGCCAAAAATTAAACTCTGTTCTTACTATTTTAGGCGCAATAACTATGGTTATTACTGGGTTTATTATGTGGTTTAAAGAATTATTCCCTGTTGAAGTAGTAAGGTGGGCTTATCCTGTGCATGATGCAGGTATGGCAGTTATGGTTGCAGTAATTATCGGCCATATTTATTTAAGTGTTGGCCACCCAGCAAGCCGTCCGTCATTTATGGGTATGACAAAAGGCGTTGTGCCAGAAAGCTATGCAAAAGCTCACCACGGCAGATGGTATGATGAATTAAAAGAAAAAAACGAAATATAAAATAATTAGAGCGGGTTAAATGCCCGCTCTAAATTTTTAAAACTATATTTTTCTAAATTATTTTTTATACTAATCAGATTGCACTAAATTATAATAAAATTTTGCCTTATAATTTATTTTAAATATTTTTCTTTTGCTTTTTCCCGTGCTTTTTCTAAAATAGTCTGCTGCTCATCAACTGCTGGTTTATCTTTAATATCTTTTTGAAGTGCAGTATAACTTTTTTGGAGTGATTTTATATCTATTAAGTTATTTTCTTTT
>DXAQ01000158.1 GCA_019116905.1 Candidatus Mucispirillum faecigallinarum
AATGGATACTGCATCAAACCATATTCGCCACTTTCATGGTAGAATTCTTCCCATGTATTTTTGTTTTCTGTCATTCTTTTTCTCCATAATATTATACCATACTTTATTTATTATAATTAAGTTTGTTATTATACAGTAGACTTAAAAAATATCAATAATAAAATTACATCTTGAAAAAAAATTACAAGCATTATATAATAATTATTATGATGTTATAAAATGGTGATAAAATGAAAGATGATGTATTTGAAAAAATATCAGAAGTATTTAAAAACTATAATATTGATATAGATAATATTGATAAACATATTTCTTTAATAGAAAATAATATTACAGATTCACTTACTTTTGTTAATATATTGCTTGAAATAGAAGATACGCTTAATGTTTTAATAAATTTTGATGAAATAGATATGGATCAGCTTGTATATATTGATAATATTGTTAATTATATAAAATCCATTTCATAAAACTTAATATTTAGAGCAGTAATATTATGATATCAGATGAAATATTAAATTCTTTTTACAATTATTCTGAAAATTATGCTTTATATACGGATAATCAGTATTATACTTATAAAGAATTAGGTATAATATCTAATCAAACAGCCCATACAATACTGCATATAAACAATAAAAAACAATCAGTAATACTTATAGGAAGTAAAAGTTTTTTTACATATGCAGCAATGTTAGGCATTATTACTGCCGGGTCATACTATACACCATTAAATGAAATATTCCCATTAGAAAGAAATATTAATATTATTAAATTATCAAAAGCAAAAATTTTAATATTAGATTATACTGATTTTTCAGGCTATGAAGAAATTCTTAATAATATTAATGGTTACAGCATAATATGTCCTGATGAGCATTATGAATTTTTAACTAATAAATTTACCAACCATACATTTTATAAAGCACAAAATTATAATAATAATTTATTAAAAGCAGAAAAAAATGATGCAGTATATATGCTTTTTACATCAGGAAGCACTGGTATTCCAAAAGGTATTAAAATATCCCATGAGAACTTATCTAACTACTGCAATGTATCTAAAAAAAGAAATAATGTGGAAAGCAGCTCAAAACTGCTTCAAATGCATGATATTACTTTTGATTATTCAGTGCATAATATATTTTTATCATTTTTATATGGAGCATGCCTGCATATTATAAATAAGAATATAAAAATCAACCCATTTAAATATATGAATGAGCATCAGATAACACATGCTGCCTTTGTGCCTTCTTCACTGCTTATTATGAAAAAAATGAGGCTTTTAAAGGAAAATTCGCTGCCATATCTTAAATACGTTTGTTTCTGTGGTGAAACACTGCCTTTTGATAATGCTTTATTAATTGCAAAAGCTGCACCTAATGCAAAATTAGAAAATATTTATGGACCAACAGAAGCAACTGTTGCATGCACTTATTTTGAATTTAATGCTGATACAAAAGAACTGCCAGAGTATCATGGTTCTATGCCTATCGGCAAAGCATATGATGGTATGGAAGTATTTTTAGTAGATAATAATAAAAATATTATAGATAACGGTATAGGACAGATTGTTTTATCTGGAAAACAGCTTTCAAAAGGTTACGTTAATAATCAAGAACAGACGAAGGAAAAGTTTATACAGATAAATAATAAAGACTACTATCTTACTGGCGATTTAGGAACCTGGGTTAATGGTGAGCTTGTATTTCTTGGCAGAAATGATGCTCAGGTACAGATTAAAGGGTATAGAGTAGAACTTTATGAAATAGAAAATGCTTTATCTAAAATAGATAATATTATAAGCTGTGCAGTGCTGCCAGCACCTGCTGATGCTGTAACTTATGAAAGTTTAACTGCTTTTATTACCGTAAAAAACAGTATAGATAATAATGAAATAAAAATTATACTTTCCCAAAAACTGCCTGACTATATGCTGCCAAATAAATATATAGTCCTTGATAATATGCCTTTAAACGCTAATGGTAAAATAGATAAAATCCAGCTAAAAAAATTATTATAATTGTAAATCATTCATTTTCCCTAGAATATTTTTTGCAGATAGTATATAGTATATGGCAGTAGATATTTATGAGGTGATATATGCTTACTGTTATAATCCTTGCAGCAGGAAAAGGCACAAGAATGAAATCAGAAAATCCAAAAGTGCTTTTTAATGCAGCAGGCAAACCTATGATAGATTATTCAATAGAATTAAGCCGTTCATTAAACCCTGATAAACTTGTAGTTGTTACAGGGGCAGGTGCAGAAAAAGTAAAAGAATATCTTCAAAATTCATCTGTTGAATTTGCCATGCAAAAAGAACAGAAAGGCACAGCTGATGCTGTTATGTCAGCACTTGATTTTATTCCTAATGAAGGAAAAACATTAATATTATGCGGCGATATGCCTTTAATGAAATATGAAACATTAAATAATTTTATCAATACATGCAAACATGATATATCATTTATCAGTGTAAAAATGAAAAACCCAAAAGGTTATGGCAGAATAATTCGCTCCTCAAACGGCTCTGTTTTAAAAATAGTTGAAGAAAAAGATGCAAACGAAAATGAAAAAAGGATAAACGAAGTAAATACAGGCGTTTATTTATGCTCATCATCAGAAATTAAAAAGCGGCTTATGAATATTGATAATAATAATGCTCAAAATGAATATTATTTAACTGATATTATTAAAGGTGGAGCAGAAGCCTTTTTAGCTGATAATGAAATGGAATTTTTAGGAGTAAATGACAGGGTGCAGTTAAGCACTGCTGCTAAAATACTTTGGAAAGAACGTGCAGAATCTTATATGAAAGACGGCGTATCTATTATTGACCCATCATCTGTATATATTGATATAGATGTGGTGATTGGAAAAGATACTATAATTTACCCTAATGTATTTATTGAAAAAAACACAAAAATTGGCAAAAACGTAATTATTCGTTCAGGCTGCAGGATAAATAACTCTGTAATTAAAGATAATGTGGAAATAAAAGATAATACATTAATAGAAGACTCATTTGTTGGAGCTTTTTCATCTGTTGGTCCTATGGCTCATCTGCGTCCAGGCTCCCATTTAGCTGGAGATAATAAAGTGGGCAATTTTGTGGAGCTTAAAAAAGCATCTATGGGTAAAGGCTCAAAAGCAAGCCACTTAACTTATCTTGGCGATGCCACACTTGGTGAAAATGTAAATATAGGCTGCGGCACAATTACATGTAATTATGATGGTTATAATAAATATAAAACTACAATAGGCAATAACGTATTTGTAGGCAGTGATACACAGTTTGTTGCCCCTGTTACTATTGGAGATAATGCATTAATAGCAGCAGGCAGCACTATTACAAAAAACGTTGATGCAAATGCCTTAGCAATTTCAAGAACTAATCAGGTTAATATTGAAAATAAAGGCAAAGAAATTATGGAAATTAATAAAGCTAAAAAAGAAAATAAAGGGAAATAGATTTTGAAAATAGGAAGTTTTATCAGGTCAAAATTTAGCAGCCTCATTACAAAATATGAAGATGTAGTTATTGTTGCAGTAGCTGTTGCTATTGGTATGGCTGCAGGTATTGGCAATATTATATTTAGAACACTTATAAACTTTTTACAGAAAAACCTGTATGGTGTTGATAGTGAAGTTATGCTTTATAACTTACAGGACACTGCTAAATGGAAGATTATATTAATACCTGCCCTTGGTGGGCTTGCTGTTGGTATTATTACTACATTATTTAAATCAAATGTCCATTCAGTAGCAGATGTTATAAAAGCAATATCACTGCATAGAACACTTTCTCCATTAACTGCTGTGCTTAAAACAATCACTTCTGCCATAACACTTGGCACAGGTGGTTCAGCAGGCAGGGAAGGCCCTATTATTATGATAGGTGCATCTATTGGCTCAGCTGTGGGTCAGTTTTTTAAATTTTCCCATACACGTATAAGCAGTGCCACAGCATGCGGCGCAGCAGGCGGTATTGCTGCCACATTTAATGCCCCTATGGGTGGTGCTATGTTTGCAGCAGAAGTTTTACTTGGTAAATACGGCATTAAAACATTCAGCCCACTTATTATTTCAGCAGTAACTGCAACAGTTATAAGCAGAGCCTACTTTGGAGAAGAAATCACTATTCATGCTCCAGATTATGTATTAAAAAGTGCAGCCGAACTGCCTCTTTATGCTCTTATGGGTGTTTTTATAGCATTTATAAGTGTATTTTTTATAAGATTTTTTTACAGAGTAAAAGATGCCTTTGATTTTCTAAAACTGCCAAAGTGGTTAAAGCCTGCTATTGGTGGTCTTTTAATGGGTTTTATTGGTGTATTCTGCGTAAATATTATGGGTGTAGGTTACGGCACAATTATTGAAATACTGCAAAATAAAATACCATGGTATATATTAATAGTATTTGTATTTTTAAAAATAATAGCAACATCATTAACGCTTGGTTCAGGCGGTTCTGGTGGCCAGCTTGTGCCAAGTATATTTATAGGGGCAGCAGCAGGCGGATTTTTTGGCGGTCTTATGCAGCATATTATGCCTTCTATTGCAGGCAACCCTGAAACTTATGCTCTTGTGGGTATGGGTGCTATGCTTGCCGCTGTTATAAGAGCCCCTATCACATCTATTCTTATACTTTTTGAAATAACTCAAAGCTATCATATTGTGCTGCCTGTTATGATAACATGTATTATTGCTAATATGATTTCTACACGCCTTGAAAAAGACAGCATGTTTACATGGCCGTTAACTCGCGCAGGGTTTAATATTAACCACGGGGTTGAAAAAAGTATATTAGAATCTATTAAAGTTAAAGATATTATGCTTACAGATATTATTGCATTTAATGATAATACATCTATTTCTGATATTAAAAAATCAATTGAGAAAAAGCCTCATGCTTATTTCCCAGTTGTAAATGACGAGGGATATTTAACAGGCGTTATATCTTTAAATGATTTAAAGGAAGAAATTTTCAGCGGAAAAAATATGGAAACCACTCTTGCGAAAGACTTTGGCGCAAGGCGTAATATAATAACAGTATTACCTGAAGAAACACTGGAACAGGCAATGCGTGATTTTGGTATAAAAGAAGTTGGCGATTTGCCTGTTGTAGAAATAGAAGAAAAAGGTATGAAACTTGTAGGGCTTTTAAGAAGAAGTGATATTATTATTGCTTATAATAAAAAAGTTGTAGATTTTGAGCCTGATAAATAAGGAGGCATATTATTCTTAATATAGATGAGTCATTAAATCAAAGGCAGGCAGAGGCTGTAAAAACGACAGAAGGCCCAGTATTAGTGCTTGCAGGTGCAGGAACTGGTAAAACAAGAGTTATTACATACCGTATTGCCCATTTGATTGTAGATAAAAATGTATCTGCTGGAAATATTTTAGCTGTTACTTTTACAAATAAAGCAGCTGGTGAAATGAAAAACAGGCTGCAGGAGCGTATAGGTAATTTAGCAAACGGCGTATGGATGGGCACATTTCACTCTATATGCTTAGGCATACTGCGTAATGAGGCAGAATATGCAGGGCTTGCAAAATCTTTTTCTATTGTAGACCAGGAGGACAGGCTTTCAATTATAAGGCAGATTGTAAAATCTCTTAATATTGACCCAAAACAGTTTAGCCCTAAATCATATCTTCATGCAATAAGCTCATACAAAAATACAGATAACTATGTGGAAAATGAACCGATAGAAGAAACATTTCATCTTTTAAAAACAGTTTATGAAACGTATCAAAGAGAACTGGAACTGCAAAGGCTTGTAGATTTTGATGATATGATTTCACTATGTGTGCGTCTTTTTAAAAAATATCCAGATATATTAAAAAAATATCAGGAGCTTTATAAATATATACTTGTTGATGAATATCAGGATACAAATGCAGTGCAGTTTATGTTTTTATATATGCTTGCAGGAGAGGACGGCAATTTATGTGTTGTTGGTGATGATGACCAGTCAATATACGGTTGGCGCGGTGCAGAAGTCCGTAATATTTTAGAATTTGATAAAGTATTTAAAAACGTTAAAGAAATAAAACTGGAAGGAAATTACAGAAGCGGCAAAAGTATTTTATCTATTGCAAACAGATTAATAGAAAATAACACATACCGCAGGGGAAAAACTTTAGAAGCCAGTGCCGATAAAGAGTCAGAAGTTAGAAAATTTGACTTTTATAACGATTTAGAAGAAGCATCATTTGCAGCTGATACTATTAAAGAGCAGGCTAAAAAAGGTATAAATTATTCTGATATGGCAATACTTTATAGAACTAATGCCCAGTCATTAAACTTTGAAAGAGCTTTAAAAATGGCAGGTATTCCATATAAGGTAATAGGAAATATTGGCTTTTTCCAAAGGAAAGAAATTAAAGATATTTTATCATATTTAAAATTTTCTGATAATACAAAAGATGAGCAGTCGTTTTTTAGAAGTATATCTACCCCAAAAAGAGGTATAGGCAACTCTACATGTGATAAAATTATATCTTATGCTGAAGAAAACAATATTACTATACTTGAAACTCTTGAAAATGATTTAAAATTTCTTTCAAAAAACAGGGCAGCTGTTGATAGGTTTTATGCTCTTATTAAAGAAGTGCAGTTATGCGAAAGTATTAAAGGTAAAATAGAAATAGTATTAGAAACCATTAAATATAAGGAATACCTGCAAAGTTTAGGGGAAGAACCTGATGCAATAGACAGGAAAATGGAAAATATTGATGAGCTTATTTCTGATGCTGTCAGGTTTGAAGAACAAAATGGTGCCTCCCTTACCGATTTCTTGGCAAGTGCTGCCCTTGTTTCATCTAATGATGAAGACGGTTTAGAGGGTGCTGTAAAATTAATGACAATGCATGCAGCAAAAGGGCTTGAATTTAAACTTGTATTTTTAACAGGTCTTGAAGAAGGTCTTTTTCCACTTGGTAATGAAGAAGGTGAAGCAAATATTGAAGAAGAAAGAAGACTTTGTTATGTAGGTGTTACGCGTGCTATGGAAACCTTATTTATTACAAGGGCAAGAAGCAGATTAAGAGGCGGCAGACATAATCAGGCTCCAGAATCAAGGTTTTTAGGAGAGCTGCAGCACGGAGCAGCATTTAAATTTAAAAAAGGTTCAACTAACAATACATTTACAAACAGGTCGGGAAATTATGCAGATTATATAAAAAATACTTCCAATTCTGAAAAAAAAGAATATAATAATGATAATATGGCTGCTTTTCCTGCATCTACAAAAGTATATCATACAGTTTTTGGTGAAGGTGTTGTGCTTTTTAGCGAAGGCAGTGGAAAAGATGAAAAAGTTACAGTTCACTTTAAAAAGGCAGGCGTTAAAAAAATCATTGCTGGATTTTTAGAAAAAGCTTAATATATAATAATATAAATTGGAGGATATTATGTTACTTAAAAAAATTGACCACATAGGCGTTGCAGTTAAATCTATTGAGGCAGCTTTACCATTTTATAAAGCTATGGGTGCAGATGTAAACCATATTGAAGAAGTACCAAGCCAAAAAGTTAAAACTGCTTTTATTAAAGTTGGGGAAACTACTATTGAACTTGTAGAGGCTACTTCTGATGAAAGCCCTATTGCAAAATATCTTGAAAAAAATAGAGAAGGTCTGCATCATATCTGCTTTGAAGTAGAAGACATTAAAGCAAGCCTTGCAGAACTTAAAAAAGCTGATATTAAACTGATTGATGAAGAACCAAAAGTTGGTGCACATAATATGCTTGTAGCATTTGTACACCCTAAAGGAAATAACGGTGTATTAACTGAACTTGCTCAGCATCAAAAATAATTAATAAAGTTTACATAAGTGTCAGGCAAACCCTGGCACTTTTTTATTATTAATTTAAAAGACCATTAATTTGGAAAAACTTCTGTATCTGCCTGAAATATTCAAACACTATTTTTTCATAAACTATATAGAAAAACTGCATAGATGCTATAAGCATTAAAACCCCTATTGTAATTTTTACAGGGAAACCTATAACCATAATATTCATCTGCGGAACAAGCCTTGCTAAAATACCCATAATAACGTTTGTTATCATTAAAGCTATAAAAACTGGCGCTGTTATCTGGATTGCTACAATAAATATTTTAATAAATGTTGTTAATATAAACATTAAGCCATCTTTATTAAATGTAAAATCTCCAACAGGCATAAAATCAAATGACTGGCCAACTGCCCTTAAAAATATATGGTGGCCATATATTCCTAAAAATATTAATGTGCCTAATATATTATAAATCTGCCCAGTAAAAGACACATTTGAGTTTGTAGAGGGGTCAATAACGCTTACCATGCTGAACCCGATTTGATAGTCAACTAAATATCCGCCCAGCTGCAGACCTGAAAATAAAAGGCTTGTCATACCCCCAATACATACGCCTATTAATATTTCCTTAGCAACGCTTACTACAAGCCATAAAAGGTTAGGGTCTGTAACAGTTACAGGGGTAACAACAGGCAGCAGCACAAGTGATATAATTAAGACTAATATCATACGCACCTGATTATTTAATGATGAGCTGCTAAATATAGGCGCTGTAAATAAAAGTCCGCCCATACGCATAATAATTAAAAAATATGTAAGCAGGCGGCTTGGCTCAAAAAGGTCTTCAAACCCCATAACATTTTCCTAGAAATTATTATATTTAGATATATATTCTTTTAAACCGTCATATATACCTTTTGCTACTTTTTTCCTGTATGCTGATGTTTTTAATTTAGATGCATCATCATTATTTGATAAAAATCCAGTTTCAACAAGTATAGCAGGCATAGTAGCACCTACAAGCACGTAAAATGGCGCCTGTTTTACACCTAAATTTTGTTTAGTTGATGCACTTACATTTTTCACAAGACAGCTTTGCACAGAGCCTGCCAAAGATACAGATTCTTCCAGTTTAGAATATTTTAAAATATCTTTTAAAATGCCCTGTAAATCAGAAATAGATTTTGTAGTTGCCTGGTTTTCCAAAGCTGCCACTTCTAATGCTGCCCTGTCATTTGTTACGTTAAACACAAATGTTTCAAGCCCGGAGGCTGCCTTGTTTTTCGCAGCATTTGCGTGGATTGATATAAATATATCTGCTTTTAATTTATTAGCAATAGCTGTTCTTTCTTCCAAAGGTATAAATACATCTTTATTTCTGGTTAAATGAATATTTAAATCAGGGTCTGATTTTAAATATTCATAAAGATATTTACTTATTTCAAGCACTATATCTTTTTCTTTTAAGCCGTTATATACTGCTCCTGGGTCTTTACCACCGTGGCCTGGGTCTATAACTATTGTTTTTATTTTAAGCCCTAAGGCTGCCCCTAATGTAATATCTTTTGGTAAATCATCAGGTCGTTTCGTTTTCATATCCTGATTATCTGACTTACTTTGAGCTTTTTGAGGCTGAGTATTAGATGCAGTAATTACAGGGCGTTTCACTTCTTCTTTTCTTTCCTGAGAAAATACATCTACTACTATTCTGCTTGGGTTGCTCATTTGAAAAACAGTAAAATCTTTTACATTTTCAGAATCAAGCACAACGCGTGTGCGTTTATCCTGCGGGTGATAACCTAAGCGGACAGCACTTAAAAGACCGTCTTTTATAGAAAGATTTTTAGATACATTACCGTCAAGTATTGAGTTATTAATATCAATAGTTAATCGTGGCGGTTTATGAAGTGCCGCATCTGCTTTAAGCCAGTGGCTTGAATATTCTGCATTGTTTGATAAATCTATAACTATCCTTGTATAGTCCTGGTCTGAAAAATATCTTATTCCATGCACGTTTACAGTTTTACCTGATGCTGTTGCACCAGAATCCTGCCCTGCAGAAACTGAAACCACATCTTTATCATCTTCTTCTGCAATATTTTTCACAGGCTCCTGCCTTGGTGTGCTTGCTGGTTTTTGAGCCTGCATATTTGAGGCAGATGAAGTTGAAGGGGCAGGACGTGTAATTGATGAATAATTATTTGCTCCAAGAGAGGCAAGTTTTTTTTCTGCCTCTTTTGCCTCCATACTTTTTGGATGTTTTTGGATAAGTTTATTAAGTGTAAATTTTGCAGAAGTGCTGTCCCTTCTGGCAATAAATATATCTGCACTTTCTAAATATGCACGCCTTGCAGCAGCTGATGAAAATGCACCCTGCACCATTCTATAATAGTTTAGTGCTTTATCTAAATCTATCTGCATATTAAAACGTTCAAATGAACGTCTATATGCTCTTGCTGCCCCTAAAAGTGCATCATCTGCATATCTGCCTGACGGATTTTCAGCATATAATTTATAAAATTTATCGCCTATTGTAGTATATGATTTCCTGCCGATTTGGTTAGTTCTGTCAAGCAGAGTTAAATCTTTATACATATCTTCTATTTGAGAAGCCCATGAAGATACTGTTAAAACCATAAGCCAGAAAATAATAAAAAATGGTGATTTTAATTTATTTATAATATACATTTACACCTGCAAATAATAATTATAGAAATCAAATAATTATAATAGCAATATTGTATGAAAATATCAATTATTTATTTTATTATTAAAAATATATTCTTAAAAATAATCTTTTTTCTTAAAAAACCATGCCAGTAAAAAAGAGACAGCAAACATAGCAATAACGCTTACTGCAAACCCATGAGGGTATGATGAAAATGGTATATCTTCAAAATTCATTCCAAAAATACCGCCTATTACCATAGGTGGCAGCATTAATGTGGAAAGCATAGTTAAGATATTTATAAATTTATTAGATTTTAACTGCATTCTTGACATATTTTCATCATATACTGAGCGAATAGAATCTTTACAGTATAAAATAGCCTCATTTAAATACATAGTATGCTCAAATAAATCTTCATAATATGGCACTATTGAAATATTATCTTCGCTTGTATGCTCCATTGATAATTTTAAAAGCTGGTTTACTACATCATAAGAAGCACGTGTGTGGCGTGATAAAAAATTAACCTGCCTTTTTAATGTAAATAATGATGTTGTATCACAAGGGCATGTAACATCCTGCGCCATTGTATCTTCCAGATTATCAACAGATAAGTTTATTGAATTTAAAAGCATAATATAGTTATCTATCATTGCATCTATTAAGGCATATAAAAGATAATCACTTTTCCTGTTGTAAAAATTATTAGTATGCTTATATATTCTTTGCAGCACAATATTAAATTCTTCACATGGGTATTCTTCAAATGTTATTAATACATTTTCTTTCTGTATAAATGATATCTGGTTATCCTGCATATTAGGAGAAAGATTTAAGGAACGCATAATTATAAAATTATAATCAAACGTATCATCATATTTTGGGTTATGGTATGTTTCAAAAACATCTTCTAATGTAAGGCTGTCTATATCAAACTGTTTTAAAGCCTTAATTACTTTATCACTGTCTGAAAGCCCTGTTACTCTAACCCATAATATAGCATCATCTGTATCCTTATAATCTATATGTTCACTTTCTATTACTTTTTCTGAAAATATTTTAAAGCATTTAATAGTTGTAGCAGCAGGCGGTGTATCTCCCTCATAGATAATTGTGCCAGGTGCTGCCCCTTTTGATTTATAAAATATATTTTTTTTCATAATACTTCTCAAAACTGCATATTTACTGTTTAACTTTTGGTTTTGGTGCAAAGCGCATACACTGGGTACCTGAATTTTTAAATACTTCAAGGGAAGGTATCATTTTTGAGCGAAACCCAATAGCTTTGCAGGCATAAGGCGTTGCAGGCTGCCATGTTATCTGCAGATGTATACAGTCAAAACAGTTTATTCTTTTTTGGTTATTTTCTTTCATAATAGGTTTATAAAATAGTTAGATAAAAATTGCAAGCAGGTTATTTATATTAATTACAATAAATTACATATTCTGTGCCTTTTATAAGGCACAGAATTAAGACTGTCAAAAAAGTTATTGATTATTTTTAATTTATAATAAGAAATATTATATATATTAAAAATTAATCTGTTTAATTAAACTTGGAGCGTGTATCCAAGTTTAATTACCCTTACAGCCTAATAAAATGCTGCGAGTGTTTTTTACGAGGACACTTTTTTCCCGACTGAATAAGGAGGAATAAGAAAAAGTGGCTGGAGAGCATTATTAGGCTGGCAAAACTAGCGAAAAAATGTATTTTTTCGCCTATCTGTATTCTGTGCCTTTTATAAGGCACAGAATTAATATAGTTATAATTTAAAAAATGATGTTTCTTCTTTTAACTGTTTAGAAATAGTTTCAAGTTTTTCAACTTCCCTAACGTTTTCCTGCATCATATTTTGAGTATTTGATGACATATCTGCCATTTCTGCTAAATATGTCTGGATAGTATTTATACCATTTTCCTGCTCTGTGGAAGAAACTGTTACATCCTGAGCCATAGTAAGCGAATCAGTTGCCTGTTTTTGTATTTCATTTAATATATCACTTGTTATGCCTGCTAATTCCAACCCTTTTTCTACCTGTGGCAGAGTCTGCTCCATTGCTGTAACTGTTACTTCAATTTCTTTTTGAATATCTGTAATCATATTTGTGATTTGAGCAGTAGTATCCCCTGTTCTTTCCGCAAGCTTGCGCACTTCATCTGCAACAACTGCAAACCCTTTACCATGGTCTCCTGCTCTGGCTGCCTCAATGGCTGCATTTAAAGCAAGCAGGTTAGTCTGGTCTGCTACTTCTGCAATAAGCCCTGCACTGCCGCTGATTTCACTTGATTTTTCTTTAAGTTTTTTTATTTTTTCTGCTGTTTCAAGCACTGTAGAGCTTACTTTATTAATTGCATCAGTAGTATTATTCATAGCTTCATTACCTTTTTTAGAAAGCTCTAATGTTTTTTCAGAATTTTGTTCTGTCTGCCTTGCAATTTCTGCGATTTTTGCTGTGCCTGCACTTATAATTTTAATCTGCTCAACACTTCGCATAGAAGCTGTATGCTGGTCTTCTGCTGCCTGCTGAGCCTGATTTGATGAATCTGCAACCACATGTGTACTTCTGCCAAGTTCATCTGCTGAATGTTGTATATTATTTATAACATTTCTTAAATGGCTCTGCATAAAAACAATGTGGGAAAGCATACTGTCTTTATTGTTTTTATTTGTTTTTATTTCATGAGATAAATCTCCCTGAGAAATAGCATTAAAACTTTTTGATGCATCCTGCGGGTCCCCACCTAAAAGTTTTAAAAGATACCTGATTATAAAAAAGGCAATTGAAAAACCAAGTATTAAAGCAATAATTGAATTTAAAATCATCATAAACTTAAAGTTTGATGTGCTTTTTGTTACAACAGGAGTAACAGCCTGATTTTTTGCCTCCTCTAAATTTATAAATTCATTAATATATTTTAACCAGTCTACAAATAATGGACGCACTTGATTTAATTTTTTAACCATTTCTTCATTTCTTTCAGCCTGTTTATCAGATATTATTCCTTGAATTAAGGGCATCGCAGCAGTTTCTGTATTATTTATTTTATCAAGTATAACCTTTTCTTCATCTGTAAGCATATTTTTGCTGATAAAATTATTCTGCATTCTTTGTTTCGCATCAACATAATCTGCCTCTTTTTGACGTATCTCAGCAATATATGCCCGTAAATCATTTTCATTTTCTGCTAAAACCACATCTCTTATAGATATAGACCTGTCATGGACAGAACCTCTGTAATCAATTGTTACGCGCTGTTTTGCAGAATTAACATTATTAATTTCTGCAAGATTTCTGTCAATAAAACTAATTCTGCTGATAGAAAGTATTGATATACCTAAAATAATTAATACAAGCACACCATAACCTGCACCAATTATGTTAAATATACTAATCTGCCTTTTTTCGTTTTCCATACTCTGCTCCTAAAATATTCTATACTAATTATGATAATAATAGTAATTATTACTATTTATATTATTTATGACTAATAGTCAAGCAAAATATATCATATAATGATAATAAAATACTTTTCTTATCTGAA
>DXAQ01000159.1 GCA_019116905.1 Candidatus Mucispirillum faecigallinarum
TATTTTTTCTATTATTTATTTTGCGACTTAATGATATTACAAAAAACTTTACAGTAAAATTATTTATTATTACATCTTATATTATGCTTATTACAGTAGTAATAGTTACAGAAATGCAAGTACATATTGTATTAATACCTGTCTTTACAATACTTTTATTTATGATACCTGCATTCATAAAAGTAAAAGTTATAGATGAAAATAAAGATTTAAAAATAAATAATTAATTTTAAAAAATTGATAAACAAAAACCCTGCCTATTTACATAAGCAGGGTTTAATTTTATAAGTCGTTAAATAATAAGCCTGTTGCTAATTTTGGATAGAAATAAGTAGATTTCTGCGGCATAACAAGTCCGCTTTCTGAAACATCTCTAATAGATTCCATATTTTCGCCATTTAATACAAAGGCAACAGCTGAGTGAGCTTTTTTATACTCATCTATTTCTTCCCAGCTTTGAATAAAATGGATGCCTGCTTTTGCAAGTAACCTTTCATCGCTGTATTTAAAATAGCCTTTTAATACTAAATCTTCTAAAAGATAAGTGCTTACTTTTCTGTAAACTGGGTGCTGGTTTTCCATAGCTTCCTGTAATAAATGCATGCCATATATACCCTGTTTGCCATAATATACCCATGCACCAGGTGTGCCAAGATTATCTTTTAAATATTTTTCTGCCATTTCCCTGTTTTCAAGGTTAGTGATTTCAAATAAAGTAGATGCATAATCAAGAAAATCTTTATCTTCAAAATTATCTGCCACATCTATAACCCTGTGAGTAGGGAAAACTTTTAAACCCTCATCCATAAAGTTTACAAACATCATCATTACATAATCATAATTGCGTTCTTCGCCCTCTGTAAGCCCTTCCTGAGCGCGCATATCATCTCTGTATTTTAATGCTGTTTCATACCTGTGGTGGCCGTCTGCTATATAGATTGCTTTATCTCTCATAAAACTTTCTATTTTTACAATATCTTCTTCTTCAGATATTGCCCAGACAGAATGTTTTACTCCTGCCTCATCAATAGCTGATGCTGAAGGCATAGTTTTTTTAATGTCATTAAATAAAACTGAAAGCCTGTTTTCATTATCCTGATATAAGCCAAAAATTTGTGAAAAATTGGCTTTTGATGCTTTCATAAGCTCATACCTGTCAATTTTAGGGCCTGATAATGTTTTTTCGTGAGGGAAAACTTGACCTTTTCCAAATTCTGATAATTTTAATGCCCCAACAAAACCAGAACGGACATAAGTTTTACCGCCATATTCATATATCTGCTCATAAAGATAAAATGACTTTTCTTTATCTTTTACAAGTATGCCCTCATCTTTCCACTTACGGTATAGATTACCAGCAATAGTATATCTGTCATCACCCCCCACTGGTAAATCTATTAACGCCACATTATAAGGAGATTTTGCAACATAAGCTGCCCTCATCTCTGGTGAAATAACATCGTAAGGTGGTGTAATAACATTTTTTAATAATACCTGCTCAGTATTATATCTTACGCCTCTAAAAGGCCTAACTATAGCCACAGTATTGCCTCCTGCTATAAAGCTAAAAAATTAATTCTTATTTATATAATCTTTCACTTCAACTGCCTTTTTATCATATATTGATAATCAAGACAAGTATATTTTTATTTTATCCTATTTATTTTATCAGTTTTGCAAATTTTCTTTTGCCAACTTTAAGTATACCTTCATGGTCTGGCGCAGTTGTTAAATCATATATCTTTTCATTTTCAAAATGAACGCCGCCCTGCTCTGCCAGCCTTCTTGCCTCAGATTTAGATGATGCAAAATTTAATGCAAGTATAATATCTAAAAATGTGCCCTGAATTTTATATTCTTCTATATCTGTTGGGATATTTTTATTAGAAAATACTCTCACAAATTCTTCTTCTGCCTCTGCCCCTGCTTTTGTGCCGTGGTATCTGGCAACTATTTCTTTTGCTAAGTTTTTCTTAGCTGTCATCGGGTGAAAATCGCCAGTTTCTATATCCTTTTTCATTTTTTCAATGTCCTGCAGGCTCATATCACTTAATAATTCATAATATCTAAACATTAAATCATCAGTAATAGACATAAGCTTGCCAAACATTTCTTTCGGACTTTCTGATATGCCCACATAGTTGCCAAGAGATTTACTCATTTTCTGAACGCCGTCAAGACCTTCTATAATAGGCATAGTTATTGCCACCTGAGTTTCCTTGCCATACTGCCTTAATAAATCCCTGCCTACAAGCAGATTAAATTTTTGGTCAGTTCCCCCAAGTTCCACATCTGTATTCATATTTACAGAGTCAAAACCCTGCATTATAGGATACATAAATTCATGCATACCAATAGGTTCGCCTGCTTTATATCTTTTTTGAAAATCATCCCTTTCTATAATTCTTGCTACTGTAAATTTTGCCATTAATGATAATGTTTCTTTCATTGTTAATGGTTCAAGCCATGTAGAGTTAAAGCAAATTTTTGTTTTCTCTGGGTCTAATATTTTAAAGACCTGTTCTTTATATGTTTCTGCGTTTGCTATAACCTGCTCTTTTGTTAAAGGTTTTCTTGTTTCAGACTTACCAGTTGGGTCTCCTATCATACCTGTAAAATCGCCTATTAAAAATGTTACATTGTGGCCTAATTCTTGAAAATGTTTCATTTTTTGCAGCACTACTGTATGACCTAAGTGTAAATCAGGCGCAGTTGGGTCAAACCCTGCCTTTACATTTAATGGTCTATTTTGCTTTAATTTTGCAATTAAATCTTCTTCTGAGATTATTTCTGCTGTGCCGCGTTTAATAAGCGCTAACTGGCTTTCAATATCCTGCATCAGTATTCCTCACTAATTAATTTAATATATAACTGCTCCAGTTATAACTGTTTAGCAGCTCATAAAAAAATACATATATTATAGCCGATACACCAAGCATAGGCGCAAATGGTATCGGATAATTTTTATTTTTCGTTAGAAGTATTACAATAAGACCTGCTGCAATACCAAAAAAAGCTGAAAAAGTTAATATTGCAGGTATTGAGCCAAGCCCTGTAAAAGCGCCAATCATGGCAAAAAACATAAAGTCGCCTTCCCCCATACCCTCTTTACGCCGTATTTTAGAATATAAATAGGCTGGGAAAAATAAAACTAAATAGCCACCTGCTATACCTGCAAGATAATAAACAAAATAACCCTCTATTACAGCAAATATAAGCCCAATAAATATACCTAATGCAATATACACTGTTGGTATCATACCAGTTTCAAAATCACCTGCAGCGGTATAAATATCTGTAAGAGATACAACAAGAACTAAAAATACAAAAATTATATATTTAAAAAACATAAGTGATAAGCCAAACTTTAAATATATCACTACAAAAAGCAGAGCAGTAAGTATTTCTGTCATAGGATACATTATAGGGATATTTTTTTTACAATGCCTGCACTTACCCTTTAATAATATATAACTGATTACTGGTATATTATCATACCATGCAATATCTTCCATACACTGCGGGCAGTATGATGCCGGCTTAATAATGCTTATATTTTTAGGGACACGCACTATTAATACATTCATAAAACTTCCAAAAACTGCACCAATAATACCCGTAAAAATAACTGCTAATATATCCATCAATGGCCTTTTTTTAAGTATTTTAATATTTCACTGCCATCAAAAGCAAAAAATACAAGCCTGCTTTTATCAGCATAATCTTTACATTCCTGTAAATCTGAAACAATTACCTTATCAGATTCTAATGCAACAGCACGGCAGCCGCTTTCAACAGCGTATTTTAAAAGAGCAGCGTTAATAACAGGTAATAAGTTATCATCACTTTTAGAACGTTTGCCAGAAATAACTATAACAGCATTTTTACCTGCATAATGACAGCCTCTGCCTATTGTATCAAACCTGCCTTCAAATGACTCCACCGCCATTATTGAATTATTTTTAACTACAACAGTCTGAGCTGCATCATCTCTGCCAATCTCTTTAGAAATATAGTAACCAAAGGCAGCATCTGCTAATATTTTCTTATCTGCCTTTGATTTTGAATAATAACCCGCTTTTAAAGGGGACTGGTTTATATCTTCCATAAATTTATTATAACTCTACCTGACCATATATGCCTTTACGTAAAAGCTCATCAGTTTTAAGTGCCACATTAAGTGAAAGTAAATCATGTTCCACTGTAACTGTTCGTTTAGTTTTACCTGTTACGCAGTTTATAAAATGCATAATCTCACTTTTTAATGGATTTTCTTTATAGACAAATAATCTTTCCTGAATAAATTCGTTTTTATATCTTAATTCTTTATCGCTGATAGTCTGCTGAGTTTGTCCCTGACGGTAAATATTAATATCCTGAGTAGTAAAATCAAGCTTATAAAGAGCATTATCTTCATAAACAGTCATAAACCTTTCTTTTATCTGGCTCATACGGCTTACATGTAAATTAGCTATGGCATTATTTTCAAAAGCAATATTAACTGTTGCAAAATCAGCCAGCTCTGTATGAACTTTTGAACCCATTGCCTGAATAGCTTTAACTGGACTGCCTATAAGATTTAATACAATATCAATATCATGTATCATTAAATCAAGTACAATACTGTCTGCTTTAAAGTTTGGGTTAAACTGCGCCACCCTTTTTGATTCCACATATCTTGGATTTTCTGTAATCTTTCTGATTTCCTGCACTGCACCGTTAAAACGTTCTACATGACCAATATGCAGCACAAGATGTTTAGATATAGCAATATCAAAAAGTTCACGTGCCTGGTCATAATTAGTTGTAATAGGCTTTTCTACAAGCAAATGTTTGCCTGCAAGTAAACACTCACGAGCTATCTCATAATGAAACCTTGTAGGCGCTGCAATAGTTATTGCATCTACATAAGGAAACATTTCTTTATAATTAGTATATCCCTGAACTCCTGTTTTTGCAGATAACTCATTAACTACTTCAGGATTTGCATCACATATCCCTACTAATTTAACTTCTCTTATATCACTGTATAAATTTAAGTGATATTTACCCATTTTACCAAGACCAATTAAACCTACATTCAACATAATTAACCTCTTTATATAAAAATACGTCCTGTATTTTTATAACTTACGCTCTGGCGAAGTAAATTCGCTCATCGCTTACGCAAGCGAAGCCACCTCCTGTGGCTTAAAAATTATTAACCTCTATATACAAAAATACGTCCTGTATTTTTGTAATTTACGCTCTGGCGAAGTGAATTCGCTCATCGCTCTCGCTTCGCGTCATCACGTCCTTTGATTCCTATTTAAACCTCTATATATAAAAATACGTCCTGTATTTTCTATATCACTCTTACAATTATTATAATCATCCCAGCCAATATTTCTGTTTCCTCCTTATTCAGTCGGGAAATATTGTCCTCGTATAAACCACTCGACTAATCGCCTGCGAAAATCAGCAGTCCTTACAAAAGCTGCATCAAACATTAATTACAGCATTATAATATAATAACTGCACAGTAATATTTTAGTTACTTTTTAAAATATTAAATTCTTGTTATTCCTCTGCGGGAAGATTCTTCTATAAAATTTCTAAAAGTAACAACTTCATCAAACTGCTCTAATTCTTTTAATTTCTCTTTTGCAGCATCTAATGTGTATGACCTGTCAAGAAATATTTTTAATGCTCTTGCAAGCTCTCGTCTTGCCTCGCTTGATACACCGCGTCTTTTCATTCCTACTACGTTAAGACCTGCAATCCTGCCCTTTACTGGGTTTGCTGCAATACAATATGGCGGTACATCTAATGAAATATGGCTCATACCTGCTACCATTGCCATTGTGCCTATATGAACACCCTGATGAATAGCTGCATAACCAGAAATTAATGCATAATCATCTACATGAACATGACCTGGTATCATTGAGGCAACAAGTGTTACATTATTACCAAACTTACAATCATGACCTATATGAGATAATGCCATTATAAGACAGCCGTTACCTATCTCTGTTTTCCAGTCCTCTTTTGTAGTAGCCCTGTGTATTGGTGCAAATTCTCGTATTACACAGTCTGTACCAATAATAAGTTTTGTATCTTCATTTTTAAATGAATAATCCTGAGGAGCTCCACCCACATGAGCATTCGGGGCTAAAATAGTCCTGTCCCCTATCTCCGTATGACACTCTACTATCGCATTCATACCTATCTTAACATTTTCACCAATCACACAGTGCGGACCAACATAAGCATTTCTGCCTATTTCTGCACTATCTGCAATAATGGCCGTTTTATCTACTTCTGCCGTTGGGTGTATTGCCATAAATTCCCCCTTATTATCTATTACTTTAATGCTGCAGATAATTCTGCTGTTACAGCTGTTTTATCATCAACTTTTGCACAAACGTTAAACCACCAGATACCCATTTTCTTTTTAATAAATTCAGCTTCCAGTGTAAGTCTGTCCCCCGGTCTTACAGGGTGAGCAAATTTAACATTATTTATTCCTGTAAATAATGTTTTAAGACCTTCCTTATATGTGCCCTCATCTTTCATTTTTAAAATACCAAATATACCTGAAATCTGTGCAAGCGCTTCAACTATTAATACACCAGGCATAACTGGGAAATCTGGAAAATGACCGTTAAAAAATTCTTCATTAACTGTTACATTTTTATAGCCAGTTATATGCGTATCAGTTATTTCTGTTACTCTATCCACCAGTAAAAAAGGATATCTGTGTGGAAGTATTTGTTTTATTTCATCAATTTCTATAACTCTATTTTCCAAGGTCCTTAACCCTCCGTTTTAATGCTGGTAACTCCTGAAAAACTGCATGTGATTTAGCAAACTTGCCAAACTCCATACATGGAGAACCAAGATACATACCTTTCTTATCAATACTGCTAGGCACTCCACTTTGACCGCCAAACATTGAGCCTGATGCGATTGATATATGGTCTGCAAACCCAACCTGACCACCTGCCACAATAAAATCACCAGCCTTAATACTGCCGCTGAAACCAACCTGACTGGCGATTAAACATGCTCTACCTAAGTGAGTGTTATGACCTACCATTACTAAATCATCAAGTTTAGTGCCAAACCCTATTTCTGTTGAACCAATTGTTGCCCTGTCTATGCAGGCATTAGCTCCTATTTCCACAAAATCATGTATTATAACTGTGCCTTTTTGAGGTATTTTTGTTGGATTTTCTCCAGGTATAAACCCAAAACCATCAGCACCAAGCACTGCACCTGCATGTATAATAACATTACAGCCGATTGTAATATTTTCATAAACTGTAACATTAGGATATATAATACAGTTTTCACCAATTACTACATTATCACCTATAACTACATTGGCATGTATTTTTGTATTTTTACCAATAGTAACGTTTTTACCAATAGATACAAAATTATCAATATAACATGGTTCTGCAATACTGGATGATTCATCTATTGCAGCAAATTTTGAAATATACTGCGTAACTGGTTCTGCAGGGTAAATATAAGATAATATTTTAACAAGTGCAGGCCTTGCATCTTTTACAATAACAAGCGGTTTATCTGTTTCAATATTTAAACCTTCCGTTACAATATAAGCTGCTGCACTGCCTTCCTTTGCATATTGAAGAAACTGCTTTGTTGAAATTATACAGATTGCACCTTCAACCTGATTTTCAGGTGTACAAAAGCCTGTTATCTCAATATCTTCGCCCTGTAAAGAGCCGCTTAGTAAAGCGGCTATATTAGATAATTTTACTTTTATATTGTGAGCTGCCATAAAAAAATGCCCTTTTATTTAGTGCCTTTTTTTGACCATTTAATATCAAATCTTGAAATAATGTCTTTTGTGATATCAATAGCAGGGTTTGCATAAGCCATTACGCCTGGCTGTTTAATAAAAACTACATCATAATTTTTTTCTTTTGCATAGTCTGTAATAACTGGCTCTAATTCTTTAAAAAGTTCTTCTAATTTAATAGCCTGTTTTGTTTGAAGTTCTGCTGATAAATCTTTTTGTAACCTATCTAATTCAACACTTTTTTTGTTTAATTCAAGGTTTTTATCTTGAAGTGCTGCTGGAGAAAGTGATGCTTTTTGTTTATTTATACTGTCTGCTAATTTTTTTACTTCTGCATCTTTTTCCTGTAATTTTTTAACAGCACCATCTTCTAATGTTTTTAATTCTGCCATAGCTTTTGCGCCTGCTTTTGACTGCACTGTAACAAGCTGCACATCAATTACAGCTACCTTACCTTGAGCAAATACTGAGCCTGCTGCAAAACAAAATAATGCAATAAATAATAATGTTTTCTTCATTGGAAACTCCTGTTTTTTATATTATTTTTATTTCATCCTTATAAATTATTCTAATAGTTATATCACATATCTTTCTTTCAGGCAAGAATTTAAGATATTAAATTTTAAATTCTGCTGCACCTGTTTATAAAAGCATTAGAATGTGCCGCCTATAGAAAATTCAAATTTATAAGGTTGTGATGTATCATGGGCCTCCCTATTTAATTTATAACCCCATTCAATTCTAAATGGTCCCATTGGTGTAACCCACCTTAAACCTACACCAGCCGTAAAAAGAGGCATTTTTGTAAAATAATTTTCATTTTTTGTATCTACTGCCTGCCCCATATCCACAAACAAGACACCTTTTAATTTAATATCCTGCTTAATAGGGAAGATAAATTCTGCATTTACTTGATAATATGCATCACCGCCATATCTGTGGCCGTCTTTATCTATTGGGCTGATATCACCATAATCATAACCACGTATACTGTTAATACCACCAAGACGGAACCTTTCATCAATAGGTATCCTTACACCTTCTTTAATAGATGTAATATATCCTGCCTCGCCATGCAGCATAAACCCTAATGCACCATTTAAAGCAACTGGAAAATACTGAGTTGTTTCTGCACCAACTTTAAAGAACTGCGCATCACCACCTAAAAAGCTGCCTGCAAAGTCAAAATATAGCTGGCTTTTATTACCTCTTGTTGGGTCCATTGGGTTATCTAAACTGTTCCACATGATAGATGGAGAAAAACTGTGAGTTTCAAGATTACCCTGCTGCTCCCTTACATAATATGACGCATCATCTTGAATATCATATATATCAACTGTATATACAGAAAATCTGTAATTCATAAAAAGCCTTCGTTTTATAATCGCATGACCTAAACGTAAAGCGCCGCCTATAGAACGTCTGCTGTATTCATACCATTCACGTTCAAGAGAAAATAAATCTATACCAGCTGAAACTGGCCAGTCAAAAAGCCATGGGTCAGTATAGCTGAAATAAAAGTCCATTCTTTCCTGAGAAACTTCTGCCCTTAATGAAAGAGAATGACCCCAGCCCATAAAGTTATTACGTGAAAGCTGAACCATACCTAAAAGCCCGTCAATAGTAGAATAAGCTGCACCTAAACTAAATGTACCTGTTGACTGCTCTTTAACTGTAACATCTAAATCTACTATATCTTTTGTAACATTTTTTTCTGCTATCTGCACATTTTCAAAATAACCTGTACCCATAGCGTTGGCTTTTGCCTCACGAATAAGGCGGCTGTTATATAATGCACCTTCCATTTGGTCTATCTGGCGTCTTATAACCCTGTCATTTGTAACTGTATTTCCCTTAATATTTATCCTGCCTATATGCACAAGGAAACTTTCTTCCACTTTATATGTAATATCTACTTCCTTTGTTTCATCATCAAGGTTAATAACAGGCTCAACGTTGGCATACGCATAACCTATAGATGTATAAGCCTCTGTTAATTTTGCTATATCTTCCTGATACTGACGGATATTAAATACAGCCTTTTTTTTCAGACCAATATATTTAAAAAGTTCCTCTTTTGATAGTTTTTCGTTACCCATAATATCTATTGAGCGGACAAAATACTGGTCATTTTCCTGAACCCTGAAATAAAGGCTTGCCCTGTCTGGATTATCTTTTTCATACACTAATTCAGGCGAACCAACTGATACTTTTGCATAACCTTTTTCAAGATAAAGCATTCTGATTAATTCCCTGTCTGCATCCATCATTTCCTGAGATATTTTACCACTGCTTGTTACAAAAGACCAGAACCCTCTTTCCTTTGTAGGAATAGCTGCAATAATTGCATCACGGGTAATATTATCATTACCATAAATATATATATTATATATTTTTGCTTTATCTTTTTCTTCTATGTCAAAATATACATCAACACTGTTTACAGTGCGCGGCTCTATTCTAAAATTAACCTGAGTACCAAACCTGTTTTCTTCTTCATAAACTGTTTTTATTTTTGATAAGGCTTTTTCTAAACTTGCAAGACTTAATACAGAACCAGTTTTAAATGGAAAATCTTCTCTTAACTTTGATGTTTTTACTTCCTTATTACCCTTAAATATAATACTTCCTACAATAGGCATTTCTTCAAGCTTATATGTTAATACAAACTTATCACCATCAACAGATAAATCACCGTCTATATTTAAAAATAAACCTGTGCTGTATAGTTTTTTTATACTTTCGTTAAACTCTTTTATATCAAATTCTTTGCCTGATTTAATTAGATAAGGTGTAATCCTTGTGTTAGGAATTCTTTTGTTTCCTTCAAAACGAACTTCATCTATAACTGCTGCATATATTGTGTGTATATTAAAAGATGTTATTACAATAAAAGCCGTAATGCATATAAGCCATATTTTTTTCATCATTATAATTACTGCTCCAGTAGATTTAAAATCTCTTTAATACGTGAATGTTTTGCACGGGATAAACTTTTGTTTGCAACAAGACGCGCAGTAGATTCCATAATTGTTTCCACTTCGCACAATCCGTTTTTACGCATTGTTTCACCAGTAGATACTAAATCTACAATTAAATCTGAAAGCCCTGCAATAGGAGCAATCTCTATTGAACCATAAAGTTTTATTATATCTACCATAATACCCTTTTTAGCAAAATATTCTTTTGTAATATGCGGATATTTAGTAGCAATCTTCATATTCTGCCTGTAAGAATTATCACGGCCTGCAATCCCTGCAGAACAAAGCCTGCAGTAACCAAACCCTAAATCCATAAACTCATAAAGCGGACTTTTACTTTCTGCAAGCACATCTTTACCTACAACCCCTAAATCTGCTGCCCCATACTCTACATAAGCAGGAATATCTGTATTTCTAATTAATAAAAAACTTATATCATTTTCTTCATCTGTAAAAATAAGTTTTCTTGAATTAAAATCTACTACATCATTTTTACAAACACCTTTTTTTATAAATAATTCAAGTGTTTCTTCTGCTAATCTGCCTTTTGGCAAAGCTACTTGTATTTTATTATTCATTATCTTCTGCCCTGATTATATTAGCGCCCAGACTGTTTAATTTCTTTTCAAAACCATCATAGCCTCTGTCTAAGTGGTATATTCTATGAACAGAACTTGTATGGTCTGCCATTAAGGCAGCAATTACAAGACCTGCACTGGCTCTTAAATCTGATGCCATAACAGGCGCGCCGCTAAATGATGACACACCTTTTACTATTGCATTAGAATCATTTAAAGAAATATCTGCCCCCATTCTTTTAAGTTCCGGTACATGCATAAATCTGTTTTCAAATATAGATTCATTTATAACTGATACGCCGTCGCTTTTCAGCATAACCGCCATAAACTGAGCCTGCATATCTGTTGGAAATCCAGGATAAGGAGCTGTCTGCACATTAACTGCTTTTATTTTACCATGCATTTTTGCATTTATAGTTTCATTATCTATAATATTAATTTCAAGCCCTGCAAGACGAAGTTTTTCAATTACTGCATCAAGAGCATAAACTGGGCATTTTTTTAATGTAATATCGCCGCCAATACCAGCTACTGCACATAAAAACGTACCTGCCTCTATTCTATCAGCCATAACTTCATGGTCGGCACTGTGAAGCTTTGCAACACCCTCTATTTTTATTGTATTTGTGCCGTCCCCTTCTATTTTTGCACCCATTTTACGCAGGAAATCTGCTAAATCCTGTACTTCCGGCTCCTGTGCTGCATTTTTTAATAAGGTAGTGCCTTCTGCCAAAACAGCTGCCATCATTATATTTTCTGTGCCTGTAACTGTTACTTTATCAAAGACAATCTCTCGTCCTTGAAGTTTTTTACATTCTGCAAAAATATAACCGTCTTTTACTTCAATTTTTGCACCCATTTTTTCAAGTGCTGCAATATGCAAATCAACAGGCCTTTCTCCTATAGCACAGCCACCAGGAAGTGATACTTTTGCTCTGCCTTTCTTTGCAAGCAGCGGACCTAACACAAGGATAGAGGCACGCATTGTTTTTACAAGTTCATAAGGTGCTTCAAATGATTCTGTATCATTATTAGTTAAAACAGCGCTGTTATTTTCAAAACTGGAATCAATTCCCACATTTTTTAAAAGTTTGAACATTGTCCTAATATCTCTTAATGCAGGAATATTGCTTATATGGTATGTACCTGCTGCTAAAATAGAGGCTGCAAATATTGGAAGTGATGAGTTTTTTGCTCCACTAATCGTAACCTGACCATTTAAAGATTTGCAGCTTTCTATAATAAGTTGTTCCATTAATTACCCCTTTTACTGTTTCTAACTATAATTACTCTGTCATTACCGCTGTAATCTTTTATACATTCTGCATAAAGATTACATATTTCAGCATAACCCAGCACACTTTGTGCCTGCTCTGCTCCTATTTCAAAAAACATTACTCCGTTACTTTTACACAAATTTTTAAAATTACTCAATATTTTTTTGTAAAAAATAAGCCCATTATCTTCTGCAACAAGGGCATGATACGGCTCTTTTTTCACTTCTTCCTGTAATGTTTTATACTCATTTTCCGCAATATATGGCGGATTGCAGACTACTATATCATATTTTTTTAAAGTAGTATAGTTTAATATATCACTGCATATAAATTCTACATTTTTACATATATTAAACATGCATGCATTTTGTTTAGATATTTCTAATGCAGCCCCGTCAATATCAAGCAGCGTTAAAAAAGAAACATCTATTTCCTGCATAAGAGTTAAGCCTATTGCCCCACTTCCTGAGCATATATCTATAATTTCTAAATTTTTACTATCCCGAAACTCTTTTATTACTTCTTCAACTAATATTTCAGTTTCAACCCGTGGAATAAGTGTATCACGGCTTACAAGAAACTCTCTGCCGTAAAACTCACGCCGCCCTGTAATATATGCAACAGGCTCATGGTTTTCAAGCTGATTAATTACTTTCTCTGCAATGCTGTCCTCTATTTCTTTATTATATGCAGTTTTTGCCTCATCATATTTTATATTTAAAATATATGATACTAAATCAAGCTGATTCGATAACGGCAGCATATATTTTTCAAGTTTTAGTAAAAAATCACTTACTCTCAACTATAAACCAGCACTTTTTAATCTTTCTGCCTGGTCATACGCAGAAAGTGCATCTAATATTTCATCAAGTTCGCCTTCCATAACTTTATCAAGGCTGTAAACTGTTAAATTAATTCTGTGGTCTGTAAGCCTGTTTTGTGGAAAGTTATAAGTTCTTATCCTTTCTGAACGGTCGCCTGAGCCTACCTGTAATCTTCTTTCTTCAGAACGTTCACTTTCTGCACGCCTGATTTCTTCCTCTAAAAGCCTTGATTTTAATAATTTCATAGCTTTTTCTTTGTTTTTTATCTGGCTTCTTTCATCCTGACAAGTAACAACAATATTTGTTGGCAGGTGAGTTATACGAACTGCAGAATCTGTTGTATTTACGTGCTGACCGCCAGCCCCACCTGACCTGTAAACGTCAATCCTTAAATCTTTTGGCTCAATCTGCACTTCCACATCGTCTGCCTCAGGAAGAACTGCCACCGTGCATGCTGATGTATGTATTCTGCCTGATGATTCTGTATCTGGAATACGCTGAACTCTGTGGCCGCCGCTTTCATATTTTAATCTGCTGTATACTGATTTACCGCGTATAGCAACGATAACTTCCTTATAGCCGCCAACGCCGGTTTCATTCATCTCTACTATTTCAAATTTCCATCTGTTAAGCTCAGCATACCTTGTATACATTCTAAAAAGGTTGGCAGCAAAAAGTGATGCCTCATCGCCGCCTGTACCTGCTCTGATTTCAAGATATATGTTTTTATCTGCATAAGGGTCTTTTGGCAGAAGAAGAAGTTTCAATTCATGCTCTAAGGCAGGAATAGTTTCTTTTGCCTCCTCTATTTCCATTTCCGCAAGCTCTTTTAATTCTTTATCATCGCCTTTTAATATTTCATGGGCATCATTTAATGACTGCTTAACTTCCTTTAATTTTAAATACGTTTCAACAATAGGACGTTTTTCTGCATGCTCTTTTGAAAGTTTTGCAAAAGACTGCTGGTCCTTTAATACTTCTGGGTCTGAAAGCATATTCGTTAATTCATCATACCTTGCTGCTACTGCCTCTAATTTTTCATACATGTTTATATATCTCCTAATTAATTACAATATTCTACATTTTCAGGTTTTTGATAGGTTTCATCATCATCTTTTCTAACAGCTTCTTTTATAGATACTAAAGCTACTTCAAGCATAGAATCATCTGGCTCTCTTGTAGTAATACGCTGCAGCCAAAGCCCTGGTGCTATTAATATTTTTACAATTATATTATCTGCATATTTGCCGCTTAATTTTAATATTTCATAGCTGATGCCAGCAATTAATGGCAGAAAAATTATCCTTGAACCAAACTTTATTAAAAAGTGGGAATCTTTTGGTATTAATGAAAAAACAAAAATAGAAACAATTAATACAATAAGAAGAAAACTTGTGCCGCATCGTGGATGAAATCTGCTCATTTTTCTAGCATTTTCAACTGTTAATTCTTTACCTTTTTCATAAGTAAATATACACTTATGCTCTGCTCCGTGATATGAAAATACTCGTTTTATATCTTTAAGCTGAGAAATAATTACAAGATAAAGCACAAAAAAGATTATTCTTAATACACCATCAACTAAATTAAAAACTAAAAATGAATGTTCCACAATAGGAAAAAACTTTTTAGCAAGCTCTGTCAGCTGTAATGGCAGATATAAAAATAATCCCACACCTAAAAGCAGACCTATTAAAATAGATATAAAATTTTCCATTTTTGATGATTTGCCATTTTTTTCTACCTCATCAGGCATGGCTTTTTCTGCTGAAAAATTAAGCGCTTTAATACCAAGCACTAATGCATCATAAAGCCCAATCAGACCACGAAGAATAGGCTTTTTTAATATTTCATTGTTATCTAGTTTTATATCTTCTCTTTTAACTGCAATTTTACCATTTGGCTCGCGGACAGCTATTACAAACTTACTTGGGGCGCGCATCATAACGCCTTCAATAACTGCCTGCCCTCCTATATTTTTCTTTTCTTCACTCATATATCACCTTTTTTTAATTTTAAATTTTTATTATAAATATTAGCTAAATCAATATAATAATAAAGACATTTTTGTAAAAAATCTTATTTTTATACAAAATTATTAGTAAGAAATGGATAAGGTAAGCTAATGTTTTTTAAGAGATGCTATACGTTTGCGAACAAGTGCAGCCTGACCGCACGTAAACTTGCCTTCTGTGCAGCCTTTATTTACGCAGCCTGGACCTGCCTTTTCAAAAACAGCAGGAGCAACAGCATAACATAAAGCAAGCATTTTATCTGATAATTCTCTAATTTCCCATTGAGCCCTGTTGCATGACCTGAGAGCAAAAAAATGAAGTAATTCCCTTGCATTCATTGTAACAATAATCTTTGTTTCACATGCATTTGGCAGCACATATCTTGCATCTTCTGCAGGAATATTTAATGCAGAAAGTTTGTTATATGCTTCTGCAATCTGACTCATAACATTATTATAAATATCAAGAGCCTCACTATTTTCACTTATTGTGTGAGGAATAATAAATGGAAAAGTTTCGCCAGCTTTCACGTAACGCTGAGATTTTTGAGAATAACTTGCAACCCTGTGGCGAACAAGCTGATGAGTTAAGGCGCGGGATACACCCTCTATGCCAAAAGAAAATGTAATATGCTCAAATACAGAAAAATGACCCATACCGATTAATTTCTGTATAAAATCGGTCTGCTCAGAGCTTGAAACTTTTTCCTTTAAATCAGAAAGTTCTGCTCCAGAGTAGCAAAGTTTGGCAGCCAAAGCTGCAATCATTTCAGGTTCTGCATTGTGCTGTAAAAGCTCAACTTTTAATTCTGTATTTTTCTGCATATAAAAAACCATTAACCATTAAGGCGTTATAAATACAGCCTATAAATAAATTATAAGCTGTAATTATATAAGTATTATTACTTTTTGCCTTTTTTATCAGCTTGTTTTTGTGCCTGCTCGTATTTACGCATAAATTTTTCAACCCTACCGGCAGTATCAACGAATTTTTGTTTGCCAGTGTAAAATGGGTGGCAGTTTGAGCAAATAGCAATAGATGTTTTAGTAGTAGTAGAACGTGTTTTGTGCTCTGCACCGCATGCACATTTAAATACTACTTCATGATAATCTGGATGAATTCCTTGTTTCATTATAGGGCTCCTTATTATATTTGACGGTTTCTGACCGTCATAGTCCTTATAAAATAGTAGATATTCATATCACAATATAATATAAAATTCAAGCTGTTTTTTTATCTTCCTTATTTTTCAGTTTTATTTAATAATATATTGTTATTTTTATTAGTAAACATCATAATAAGTATTGGCACAAGTGCTGTTAAAAAGTATGTATATCTAAAAAATATTATAGGTCCTAGTGCTAAGGTGCAAATATAACCAAGTGGTATTAGTAGAACGATACAATATTTATACAGCTTGATATATATAAAATAAATAAATGACAAAAGAAGACTATAAAACAAAAAGCCTTGATTAACTAAAACAAATGATGCCATTGAATTATTTTTTCTAACAAGTGTTTGAGTTTTAGATAAATAGTTGCTTATTAACTTATTTTTATGTTTAAAGTAAGCTTCATTATTAATATTTAAAGTTTTTACACCAGGTGTTAACATAAATAAACCTTCACGCCACAAACTATTATTAAATGGATATAATATTGGACTAAGCATTATTACAAATGAGTTTAAATACGTTCCTGGATATTTAAAACCTAACTTAAAATAACCATAAATAAATTCTTTTGTTTTAAAAAAATTTGAATCAGTATCATATTTTACTGAATCTGAAAGTTTTGGAGTATAATTATTTAATGCTTCCTTTTTATGCATCATTTTTTCTATAAATTTTATATTATTTTCATTTAATGTATCTTTATGATATTTATATACTCTTGCCATTTGCTGTATTGGCATAGACATACTCTCTCTAAATTCCCCTTTAAATGCTCCTGTAACTTTTAAAATAATACCATTAGAAATAAAAAATACAGCACATATGCATATAAATATTAAAAATATATTCTTTCTATATTGTTTTAAAAAAATAAGCATAATAATGGCAGAAAAAAATAAACCATATATTACATTATTTCTTGTAAAACATAATAAAGCTCCTATGATAATGAACTCTATCATAGATTTTTTATTTTTTAACAATTCCTTATTTTCTACTATCTCTATTATTTTAAGCAAGAATAATATTAAGAAAATTAAAAATAAAATACCTTTCTCAATAGTTATTGAAACAATAGGATTTACAGGATAAAATGAAACAAATAAAATCATAAAAACAACTACTATTTTATTTACATTAAATAAATTATCTAATTTATTTATCATATATGCATAAATAAAAGATAATGGCAGCATTTGAAAAAATAATACATATAACGCAAGAGTTAATATTCCATTATTTGATATTTTATAATAAATAGGTATAAAAAACATATATAATGTTGTAAACACAGGATGATGAGTATTAAACTGACCTGAAAATACCTGTTCAATCTGCCAGGAAGCATCTGGGCTCATATAACCAGGATAAAGCAGTATAAAATACGGCAGCCAGCATATAAATATAAAAAGCCATATTTTATATAACTTGTTAAATATTTTTGGCATTTCAGTATAGTTATCATATGATTTAATGTAATTATTATACATTTTAGGTACTTGAATATATATAAAAAATATGCAGCCTAAAAATAAAAACCACAATGCTGGAATATATTTTAGTGAAATTTTTAGATTATTAAATGTAAAATTTAGTACTTCTGCATATTCCATTCCTTTTGATACTCCTTCATAGTATGCACCAAGCACTGATACAAATGTAAAATATAAACCCATTAGTATAGATATTATAAGAAGCCTTCTATCTATGCCATTCTTTAATACATTTATAGTATAATTTATTAATAAATAAACTGCTGCAATAATAAAAATAAATGTTACATTCATATAAAATTCTGATTCTATATTCTTCAACCAATATAAATATTTTAATGAATATAATGTGTAAATAGTTAATATTATTTTTATAAATAATAAATAGTTAAGTTTAAAAAATTCTTTCATTCCATTTTATCCTTATTTTTAAATGTCCAAAGTTTTTGACCTGTAAAATTAAGTAAAGTAAATAAAATTTGAGCAAATAAAATTGCAATCTGCTCTATTATATTTATTGATAAACCTAAATCTAATATTGAAAAAATATAAAGAAATAATTTATGGGTTAATGTAAAAGCTAATAAATAACATATTAAAATAACTGTAAAAAATTTAACCATTGATGAAAATATTTTACAGTCTGATGAAAATGCAAACTTCCTGTTTAAGAAAAAACCAAGAACTGCTGCACTGAATGTGCCTGTAAAAGATGATATATAATACCCTAAGTGCAGCAAGTTATAAATAGAATATGTTATAACCATTGCAAAAAGGGTATTAAAAAAGCCTATTAATAAAAATATCATAAATTCTTTATTAAGAAAAAAACTAATAAGCTTATTTATAAATGTCATTACTTATTACCTTTCTTAAATATGTTTACCATATTTAAAAATATTTCAAACTGCTGCCTGCTGTTTTTCCTTACGCTGTCTAATATTAATGATACACTGAATGATAATGCACTGACTATTAATAAGGCAGTTGACACTATTAATGACGGGAATTTTGGTACGATACCAGTTCTAGCATAATCAATAAATACTGGAATAAAAAATAATATTGATAATATTAAAAATAAAAGCGCAAATATAGAGAAAAACTGGAATGGTTTATACAGGCGGTATAAATTAAATATTGTCATTATTACTTTAAAGCCGTCTTTATATGTGTTTAATTTAGATTTACTTCCTTCCGGCCTGTCTCTATACTGTATTGGTATTGATATTATTGAAAAGTTTTTATCAAGGGCATGAATTGTCATTTCTGTTTCTATTTCAAAGCCTTGTGATAATACTGGAAAAGTTTTTACAAATTCATAGCTGAATGCCCTGTAACCTGTCATTATATCTTTAATATCACTTTTAAAAAATTTATTGATAAGCTGTTTTACAAGCACGTTACCTGAATTATGAAATGGACGTTTATTTTCTGTAAAATATGTAGAAGATAACCTGTCCCCGATTACTAAATCACCGCCTTTATCTATTACAGCAGATACAAGTTCTGGTGCAGCCTCAGCAGGATAAGTGTCATCGCCATCTACTAATATATAACATTCTGCATCTATATCACGAAACATACTGCGCATAACATTGCCTTTGCCCTGTTTTCTTTCATACCTGACTACTGCACCATGCTCTTTTGCAATTTCTGCTGTTTTATCTTTTGAATTATTATCATATACATAAATTACAGCTTCAGGTAAAGATTTTTTAAAATCATCTACAACCTTACCTATTGTTAATTCTTCATTATAGCAAGGAATTAATACTGCTACTTTATCCATACAATTATCTCCTGTAATTTTTAACCTTTATATATTACATAAAAATTATGATTAATGCAATAAATTATATTGTAATCTTTCTATTATTTGTAAAATCTAAAAACGATTGCAACACATTAAGCAGTCG
>DXAQ01000160.1 GCA_019116905.1 Candidatus Mucispirillum faecigallinarum
CATTTATCATGTCTTTCTACGAACTCTTTTCCAAAATATTCTATAAAGCCTTTTTCAATTATGTCTTTTATATTTATATTATTAGCAGCAGTTATAAAACCATAATCTTTATCGCTTTGTCCAAATCTATATTCTGTTCGAAATTTACTTAAATCAACAACTGCAATGTCTACATCACTTCTGCCTTTTACATTAGTATTATTTGCATAAGAGCCTTGTAAAAATACAGCTACATGCATGTTATTTTTATTTTGCAGAGGGCTGTATATCATTCTTTTATATTCCTGCTGGCTGGAATATTTTGGTAGTGAATTTTTTCGTGTTTCAAAACCACAACATTTTAAGGCAGCTATTACATCATTGATAGCATTTCTGCATCTTTTATCTTCCTGCTCTGTAAGACCACGAGATATTTCTACTAACATTTCTTCTGTAAAATATTTTTCTGTTCTGCCTGTGTAGTTGTTATTCATCTAATAAATTCACTCCATTTTTACTTCATCATCACTTTTTTCTTCTGTGTCTTCATTAATTTCTATTTTTTCATATTCTGGTATATCAATATCTCTTACATCAATTTTTCCTGTAACCACATCAGAAATAAGTATTTTTTTATATTCTTCAAGCTTTTCTATATATAATTTATGTTTACTTATTAAATTGTCAAGTTTAAATGTTAAGTTATCAAGGTAAGCAGCAATTTCTTTTTGCTCATCTAGTGGTGGAGTAATAAAATTAATATTTTTAATTTTTATTGCAGATAAATCCCATTGATCTACACGTACACCGTCGGAATATATTCTAAAAAATGGTATGTAGTTATAACTTCGTATAGCGTAATTAAAAAAAAGTAATTCGGTCTTTCTTACAGTGTATACAAAATATGCAGGACTTACTATGCCTTTATGAAAAGAAATACCATAAGAACCCTGCCATGCCTTCATTTTATTAATCACAAAATTTCCATTATTTACAACTCTATAATTACTCAAATCGTTTGGTATAAAATTATGATTTTCTTTTTTATTGTTTATATCCCTTACTATTATACCCTTTTCTCTAACAACTGATAGTAAAGGTAGATTAGTATTATTTTTATCTGAATTTTGTTTAAGTATTTCCTTTAACTTTTTTATCTCCCAATGTTTAGGTATTTGCCCTATCCAGTCTATACCACTTTCTTTCATTTCTGCATTAGGGTTTAAACCTTTTGTTACAGCTTCACTTATTTTTGTTTTTTTATATTCTTCTAAAAGTTCTATTTGTTTTCTTTTACTTAATATAAGCTTATTAATATTTGATGTTTGGTAATCTAAATAGGCAACAATTTTATCTTGTTCATGTTTAGGTGGAATGGGTGTTTCCATACTAAAAAATTTATTGAGTTTAATAGTTTTTCTTAAACCAGAATATAGTGGTTTAAGCTGCTTAAAATAATCTAGTGATAAATAATAATAGTATATATAATATATATTATTTTGCTTAATATCAAAAATATTATATGCGCCAGTTATCATACCATTATATTTTGATAAACCAACAGTTCTTGGTGTTTCATCAATATCAAATAAACAAAATATTATATTATTTGCTTCTACTTTTTTATATGTATTAAATGACGCAGGGAATTTACCTTTACCACTTTCAATATCTCTTTTTACAATACCATTAGTAGTTAACGATAATAATGTATAATTTTTATAATTAGAACCGACAATATCTTTTTTCTCTTTAAAAATAATGGTATTGTGAAGTAATTCCCAATGTTTTGGTATTTTATCTAACCAAGGAATATTAGTTGTTTTATATTCTTCATACTGTTTCATGTTTACAACCCCTTTACAATATCATTAAGTAAGCCTTCTGTTTCTTGTTCAAGAGCATGTAATTCATTTACAATATCTTTTAATGGTCTTAATTCTACTGGTTTATAAAAATATTTTGTAAAGCTTATTTCATACCCAATTTTTGTTTTATTTTCATCATATAATGCATTTGGCGAATAAGTATATACCTCATTTTTTAAATAGTTTTCTATGCCGCCATTATATGTAAATGGAATTATTTCTGTATCTTTTTCAAATACTGGTTTCCCTTTTTTGTCTACTTCCTGCACTCCATTTTCATCTAATTTTGGGTGATTTAATGTAATTTCCCAATAGCCAAATTCTTCATTATTAAAAATTTTACTTACTTCACTTTCTTCCATATCCATAAATATTCTTAATATTTCATTACGAATATCTTGCGTAAGTTCACAGTTTTTCTTACCCATATTTTTACGAAGTAGTACTTTCATGGCAGTAGCATTTATTAACTGCACTTTGCCTTTTCTTTTTTCTTCCTTTTTATTTGCTAGTACCCATATAAATGTTCCTATACCAGTATTATAAAACATATTTTCAGGCAGTGCTATTATTGCCTCTACATAGTCATTTTCCAGTAAATACCGCCTTATATTACTTTCCCCCTGACCAGCATCGCCTGTAAATAATGATGAACCATTATGAACTTCTGCTATTCTGCTGCCCAACTCTGTTTCTTTCTTCATTTTTGCTACATTATTAAGCATAAAAAGCATCTGTCCATCACTTGATTTTGGTATCATTTTTAATTCTGTTCCGTCATCAAGCATAACATTAAAGCGTGTATCCAAAATATTATCTTTCCCACCCATTTTTTCTATATCCTTTGACCATGATTTACCATAAGGTGGGTTAGAAAGCATAAAATCAAACTGATAACCTGCAAAATAATCATTTGAAATTGTAGAATCATATATAATATTTTTAGCCTGCTTGCCATCGCCTTTTATAAGCATATCTGCTTTTGCTATTGCATAAGTTTCTGGATTTATTTCCTGCCCATATAAATGGATAGAAACTTTTTTATCCATTTCTTTTGCAATTTTTAATATTCTATCTTCTGCAACAGTAAGCATACCACCAGTTCCACATGCCCCGTCATATACAGAATAAGTGCTGTCCTTTATTTTATCTGCTATTGGCATAAATACTAAATCTGCCATAAGCTCTACTGCGTCTCTTGGCGTCCAGTGTTCCCCAGCTTCTTCATCATTTGCTTCATTAAAGCGGCGAACTAATTCTTCAAATATTGTGCCCATAGAGTGATTATCTAATGCAGGAAGTAATATTTCTTGTTTCTCAGTATCTTTATAAATTGGCGTTGGTCCTAAATTTATTTTTGGGGATACAAACTTCTGAATTACAGCATGTAATATGTCTGCATTAACCATTTTATCTATTTCATTTCTAAAATTAAATTTCTCCAAGATTTCCTGTACATTATCTGAAAAGCCATCTAAATATGCTATAAAATCAGCCTTTAATTGTTGGTTTGAAGTGCGAGCAGTTAAATCTTTTAGTTTAAATGGAGAAACATTATAAAAAGCATGTTTAGATGCTTTACATAACGGAGCATACTGTTCTTTAACACCAGCAATATCCATTTTTTCTTTCATTTCTAATACAGCTAGTTTTGTATCTTCCAGCACAACATCTAGTCTGCGTATAACTGTCATAGGCAGTATAACATCTCGTCTTTTGCCTTTACTATAAACATCCCTTAAACAATCATCTGCCATGCCCCATATAAAACTAACTATATTATTATGAATATTATCCATTAATTGCTCCTTTAAAATTTAACTTTAATTTTAGTATTATACATGATTTATATAATTTTAAAATTGAAAATCTCTATTAAATACAATATTGTTACTAAGCGTCATTAGGTGGCGCTCCATTTTTAAATTCATTTTTAATTGTATCTTTTACAAATTTACTAACTTCTAATGCCAACTCTGTATTACCTTCAACAGGTACTATATATATTGCTATATTACTTGGTATACGACCATATTTATATTTAGATAGTGGCATTTCTTGAATATATCTATTGCACAGATACCACAAATATTGTCCATATAAATCTGCTAATGCTATATTATAGTTGTGAATTATTATTATAAATTTATTTTTTGGTTCTTCTATTGCTTTATCCCACAAATAACCAAATCCAGAATTCCATAAATCTTCGTGATTTATCCATGTTGGTTTTGGTTGTATAATTAATCTATAATCATACTTATTGTTTGAAAATAATATAGCTTCTTTAAGACTGTTAAAAAAACATAAACTATGCCAAGTGTTTTTTTCTTGATTATTATGTCTACTTCCAATATTAATATATTGCATATTATCATGAATAATTTCATCTTTATTTTCGGATACTTTTTCTTTTATTTTATTATATTCATCTTGTAATTCTATAATTTTATTTTTTAATGTTTCTTGTATATTATTAATAAATTCTTCTTGATTTATTAACTTAATTATTTGTTCAAAATTTAATCGTGCATTTGATAAATTATTCTTAAATTCTTCAATTAAAAATTGTTGTTTACTAGATATTGATGTTTTATTATTTACTTTATAATCATTTAGATTATTTAGTAATCCATTAATATACTTTATTACATGCTCATTTTTAAAGTCTTTTGAGTTTGGTAACCACTTTTTAATTAAATTTAAGTATGTTTCATTATTGTTATCTTGCATTAATATTCACCTCTATTGTATTTAATAATCTATTCTTTTTTACCTTTTTACCAGCTAGTAAATATAAATAACTTCGTGTTAGACTAACATCTTTTTCCTTATACTTTCCTTCTCCTAATATATAAAAAAAATTGTTATTTTCATCATCTATATTATCTTTATTTCTTATATAAATTATCGTTTTAATATAATGATTATCTACAAATACATGTATATTATATTCTCCTGTATCACAATTTCTAAAAAAAAGTTTATCAGTAATTTTTTTCCATTTATTAATATTAAACTATTTTCATTTATATTTAATATTGGTCCATTTTTATACTCATACATATTTCTTGAAATTCTTTGACCAGAATAATATATTGGATAAGTAAAAAATTTATCAGTATAATTACTATTCAATTTTATTAGTTTATCAATATTATTTGCATTGAAAAAGATAAATAGATATTTTCCGCTAATTAATGGTTTTATTTTAAAATTATTCATTAACCATGTTAGATTAATAGTAGTATTTTCACACATAATACAGTATTCACAATATTTCTTATATATCACATTTGTATATGTCCAATTTTCTTCATAAGGAACTTTATACCATAGTAAATATCTAATTCCATTATCTGTCATGCTATACTCTAAATTATTTATTTCTTTACTATCTAATAATTTTGAATAAGTATTTTTGTATTGTGTTACAAAATATTTATTGTCTGTTATTTTTAATGAATATGAATTATTTATATTTATTTCTTTTTTTATATATATTTTATTATATATTTTTTGTGTAAAATTAACTGTTATGTAATATGAATATAATTGTTGAGTTATTATTTCTTTTTGTTCTTTTATAAAATTATTGCTTTTAATTCTATTACTTGCTTTTTCATAAATATTATTCATAATTTCTTTATTGGCATTAACTATTTTTTTAAAATCAACTATGGTTAAATTTTTATTATTTGAATCAGTTATTTTTATATTTAGTTTTTTTAAAATTCTATACATTTCAGAAGTTGTTAAAATTACTTGAGACAATGGATACTGTACATATCTATATGCATATTCTCTTTTAGGTGGTATTATAAATTTTATATTCTTTTTTTGTAATTTATTATAGGTATCTATCCATATTTCTTCTTGTACTTCTCTGAGTATATATTGTAATCTTGTTGTATCAATTTTGTATTCTTGATAAAATTTTTCATAAAAACTATTACTATCTTTAATAACTACATTTGAAATAATATATGTTTGTATTACCATAAATAATATTGGATATTTCTTTATTAATATAATTGATTTATCTTCTTCTAAAAGTTTGTGAAACTTATTCAAAAATATTTTATATTCATTATTTGTAATTAATTCTAATTGTTTATCTGGTATTAAAGTAGAATATATGCCAGTATATTCCGCACGATATGATAAATATTTTGATATAATCTCATTAAGTTCTATATATTTATTGAATTCATTCATTTTACACCAATAAATTATATAATTAATATAATTATTTTTAACATTCAGTTTATTATACATTATTTTGAATATTATTCAATAAATTTATTTTCCCCACAAAAAAGGGAAACCAGATTGTCTGGTTTCCCTTATATATTTTATGTTGCTTATAACTTATATTATTATATTTGTTTATCCATAAGCATTTTTCTGATACCAACGATTGCTTTTGTTGGGTTTAATTCTTTAGGGCATGCTTCCACGCAGTTATAAATTGTGTGGCAGCGCCATACGCCGTGTTTATCATTTAAGATTTTTAAACGTTCATCTGCGCCCTCATCCCTTGAATCTACTAAATATCTCCATGCTCTTAAAAAGGCGTTTGGTCCAAGATATTCTTTATCTGCCCAGTAACTAGGGCATGATGATGAACAGCAGCCGCAAAGAATACATTCATATAAGCCGTCTATTTTTTTCCTGTCTTCCTGAGACTGATATAACTCTTTATCAGGCATTGGAGAATGACGGATAATATATGGTTTTACTGTAATAAACTTATTGATAAAGCTTGAAATATCAACAACTAAATCTCTCATTACAGGCATACCTGGTAATGGTCTTAATGTAATATCTGAGCCTAAATCTTCAACTTTTGTCATACATGAAAGCATATTAACGCCGTTTACATTCATACCGTCTGAACCGCATACACCTTCACGGCATGACCTGCGGAATGTAAGTGTTGGGTCCAGCTCCCATTTGATTTGGTTAAGAACTGTAAGTAAAAGCATACCCGGCCTGCGTAATTCCACTTTGTATGACTGGAAGTGAGGCGCTTTATCTTTATCTGGGTCGTATCTTAATATTTTAACATTTATAAATTTGCTCATATCGTCCTTCCTTATTCTTAGTAAACACGTGGTTTAGGTGGGAATGGTTCAACAGTGAGTGGTTTAGTTCTAACTGGTCTGTAATCCACATTAATAACTTTGCCGCTATCTGCTATTGTTACGTTTGTATGTTTCATATAGTTTACATCATCCCTTTCTGGATAATCTTCACGAGCATGGCCGCCACGTGATTCTTTACGCATTAAGGCAGATTTTGCTGCACATCTTGCTATAAGAACCATATTGTTAAGCTCTAAAGCCTCTACTAAATCAAGGTTGTATACACTTGATTTATCTACAACTTTAAAGTCGTTCATTAATTCTGCAATTTCTTCAAGTTCTTTTACAGCTTCTGACATGTGTTCTTCTGTTCTATAAACGCCTGCTTTTTGTTCCATAAGTTTTGTTAAGCGTGAATAAACTGGACCGTATGTATTGCTGCCGTTTGCGTTAGCAAATTTTTCTAATAATTTAAGACCTTCCTGCCCTGCATTTTCTGGAAGTTCTGCAGCTTGATTTTCCTGTGCGAATTTTGCTGCACGTTCACCAACTGTTCTTCCGTATACAACAAGGTCTAATAAGGAGTTTGTGCCAAGACGGTTTGCGCCGTGAACTGAGTTTGCAGAACATTCACCAGCTGCATAGAAACCAGGGTAAACGCTTTCTGCATCAGAGCCATAGCCTTTGATAACTTCGCCTAAATAGTTTGTAGGGATACCACCCATTTGGTAGTGAGCTGTTGGCATAACTGGAATTGGTTCTTTTGTACAGTCAACACCGGCAAATACTAATGCAAGCTCATGGATACCTGGAAGTTTTTCCATAATAGCCTCTTTACCAATATGGTCAATTTTTAAAAGAACGTGGTCTTTTTGTGGGCCTACACCTTTACCAGCAAGAACTTCTTTTACCATAGAACGAGATACAATATCACGTGGCGCTAAGTCTTTAATAGTTGGTGCATATCTTTCCATAAAGCGTTCCCCTTCGCTGTTTAAAAGGATACCGCCTTCACCACGTACACCTTCTGTAATTAAGTTACCGTGTCCGTAAATACCTGTTGGGTGAAATTGGAAAAATTCAGGGTCGCACCATGAAAAGCCGGCACGTAAAGCTAATGCTAAGCCGTCCCCAGTGTTAATGTGTGCGTTTGATGTTGTTGCATATATACGGCAGTTACCACCTGTTGCAAATATGATTGCTTTTGCATGGAATAAATGGAGTTCGCCGTTTTGTAAATCAAGACATAAAACGCCGCAAACTCTGTCGCCGTTTCTGATTAATTCTAATGCTAAAAATTCATTGTAAAACTGTGTGCCTTGTGCAACTGCTTTTTCAAAAAGAGTCTGCAGCATAGCGTGGCCTGTTCTGTCTGCTACATAGCATGCCCTTCTAACTGGACGTTTACCATATTCTGCTGTGTGGCCGCCAAATGGACGCTGTGCAATTTTGCCTTCTGGTGTTCTGTTAAATGGAAGACCGATATGCTCAAGCTCAATAATCATTTCAGGAGCTTTGCGGCAAAGATATTCAGCAGCATCCTGGTCGCATAAGTAGTCTGAACCTTTAACTGTATCATACATGTGCCAGTGCCAGTTGTCTTCTTCTAAGTTACCTAATGATGCAGAAATACCACCCTGAGCACTGATTGTGTGGCTCCTTGTAGGGTATACTTCTGAAATAACTGCTGTTTTAACGTATTGAGATGCAACCTGTGCAGCATTAAGACCTGCACCGCCTGCACCTACTACAAGGACGTCATATTCGTGTTTTTCTATTTTTGTTGTATTTATCATATCCAAACCTCTACAATTAATCTTATATCATACCAGATGCAAGAACTATAACGAATAATGTAAGTCCTAATAACCAATAGATAAGGGAAAGAATAAACCTTGTACCAGGTTTTGAAACATAATCATCAGCAATCATTTTCAAGCCGTTAAAAGCGTGAAATAAAATAAATACTAATAATGCACCCATTAAAAACTTATTTGTGCCTGTAAAGAAATCGCTGTTGCCCTTAGTCATTAATTTGCCTAATAAATGGTAGCCTAATGCGATAACAAGGACGATTGCAGAAATACGCTGTAATATCCATGCGATAGTGCCGTTATTGCCTGTTCCTGTATATTTATAAACTTTCATAATTATTCTCCCTCAATAGATGCAGTGCTTTGAGCAGAGTCTTCTGGCATAGCATCTTTAATGTAATATAAACCTACTAAGGCAACTAAAACTGCTAATACAGTGAATACTGCAAGCATTTTCTTAAAACAGCCTCTTTCAGCAGCTTTAAAAAATTCCATAAAAATAATTCTTAAACCATTCATAGCATGCCATGCAAACATTACTACAACAACTGCTTCAACATAGATATTTCGCACGATTGTTGGCAGGAAAGTACAAACGTCTGTTGAACCTAACATGTGCATAACAAAATAAAGCACAAGTAAAACACCAGTTACCCTGTGCAAAATCCATGCAATCATACCAGGGTGCTTGCGATAACTCATAGCCGAAGTTTCTAAATCTTTTCTAGGCATAAACGCACTCCTTTTAAAATTTTATTAAATTTATATCATCTATTTAAGATGTTAAATTCCATTAGATAAGTATTGATATTTAACGGCACTTATCTATTTAAATATATAAACTAATTTTTGTCAATATTTTTTCTACATAAATAAAAAAAAGGTTTAAAATTTAAATACCCTTTTATTATTGTTATATCAAGACTTTTTAGAAGTTAATAAATAATAAGATAAAAAAGATATATTTTGTTAAATCAAAAATAAATATAGTCTATTAAAATACTAGATTTTTATTAAAATAAAACAATGTTTATATGGTATGTGCGCCGCGTCATTTTTTATTGACGTTTTAAGTATTTAATGAAAACAGCTTAATTTTTAATGAAGATAAATTTAAAAAATATTTTTACGCCCATTAAAATATAAAAAAACATATAATGATAAATTGTATAAAATTTCTTAGATTAATATATTATTTAAAATTTAGGCACAGAAATTAAACAGTTAAGTTTATCAATAGTTTTTCTAACATATTGAAACCAGTGTGGATAAAGTGTGGATAATTTGGCACTCATAAAACATTGAAAAATAAGGCTTTTTTATGTCAAGAAGAAATATTTTATTTATTATCAATAAGTTATATTATTATAACGAAATATCAATAAGATATAAAGCATGTTGGAAAAACCATTTTTAATGTTTTAATAACTTGTGGATAAAAAGCAGATAACATATACTATATTATTATATATCAAGCACATTATTTTGCTGCTTAAAATTTAAGCAGCTATTTTTTATGCATAAAAACACCTCCGATTTTAGTAAATAAATATATAAATATGCTTATTTTGCTTAAAAATAATAAATTATATAAAATTTTTCTTGTATTTCTGCAAAAAACATATATAAGTAATAGTTTAATATACTAATTAGTGCATAGGAGATAAAATATGTCTATACGTGTTCGCTTTGCTCCAAGCCCTACAGGTCATATACATGTAGGTAATGTGAGGACAGCTCTTTTTAATTATTTATTTGCCAGAAGTCAGGGCGGTAAATTTATACTGCGTATTGAAGATACTGATTTAGAAAGGTCTACTCTTGAAAGCGAGGAGCTTATTTATGAAGATTTGGAGTGGCTGGGACTTGATTATGACGAAGGCCCTAAAAAAGGCGGCGATTATGGACCATACAGACAAACTGAAAGGTTTGATATATACTATAAATATGCTGAAAAATTAATGGAAGAAGGTTATGCTTACAAATGTTTCTGCACAAAAGAAGAACTTGATGCAGACAGGGAGAAAGCACAAAAAGAAGGCAGAGCATATATATATAATGGTAAATGCGCTCACCTGACAAAAGAAGAAATTGCTGAAAGAGAAGCAAGAGGCGAAAAAGCATCTATCAGGTTCCGTGCGTTTAAACCGTCTATTATGGTTCATGATATGATTCACGGAGATATTGAATTTCCTACAAACGCTTTTGGTGATTTTATTATTATACGCCCAGACGGCGCACCAATTTATAACTATGTGGTTGTTATAGATGATGCATTAATGGAAATATCTCACGTTATTAGAGGCGATGACCATTTATCAAATACACCAAAACAGGCTTTAATTTATGAGGCAATAGGTCATAAGGCACCTGTATTTGCTCATATCCCTATGATTTTAGGGCCAGACCATGCAAAACTTTCAAAACGCCATGGCAATACAAGTGTAGAAGAATTTAGAAAAGCAGGCTATTTAAAAGAGGCTATGATAAACTATATGTCTCTCCTTTCATGGAGCTCTGATGATGAAAGAGAACTTTTTACAATTGATGAATTAATTGAAAAATTTTCCATGAACAGAGTTTCTAAAAGTGCAGCCGTTTTTGATTTTGATAAATTAAAATGGATGAACGGTATATATATTAGAGGTAAAGAAATCTCTGAATTATTAACTTTATGCACTCCTTATATTATAGAATCAGGACTTGCTGATGAAAAATATATAAATGAAAATAAAGAAAAAATGCAGGCAATGCTTTTATCTGTGCGTGATAATTTTACACTTTTAAGCGACGCGCCTGAATATTTAAAAGTATATTTTAAACTGCCTGATGAAATAACTGATGAAGCAAAAGAAATGCTTGCTCTTGAAACAAGTAAAGGTGTGCTTGATTTATTCCTTTCAAAAATTGCAGGTAAAGATTACCTTGATGCAGAAAGCTATAAAGCAATAATGAAAGAAATACAAAAAGAAACAGGCACAAAAGGCAAACCTTTATATATGGCTGTTAGAAGCGGCGTAACAAGAAGTACAAAAGGACCTGAAATGGACAGCGTGGCTACACTTCTTTCATGCAGCGAATTAACTAGAAGAATTACTGAAACAATGAAACTTGCAGGGCTTTTATAGAATGTTTAATCTTGGTATTATAGGCAGACCAAATGTAGGAAAATCCACCCTTTTTAACAGGATTGCAGGCAGGCGTATTGCCATAACTGATGATATGCCTGGCGTTACCAGGGACAGGATAGAGGTAGAAACTTCATGGCTTGGAAAAGATTTTAAACTTGTTGATACTGCTGGTTTTGATTTGCAGGCTGATATATTAAAAAAGGAAATGCAGGAGCAGTTTTTTAAAGCATTAGAGGAAGCTGATTTTTTAATATTAGTAGTAGATGCATCTGACGGGCTGCATGCTCTTGATGAAATAGTGTGCGATATGCTTAGAAAATGCGGCAAACCTTTTATTGTAGCAGTTAATAAGGCAGACAGTAACGCAAGAGAACAGGCAGTAAATGAATTTTACAGGCTTGGGGATGTGGAACTTTTTCCAATAAGCGCACTGCATGGCAGAAATGTAGATGATATACTTGACTATATTTATGACTATATACCAGAACAGGAAGAAGCAGAAGAAAGCGAAGAAGATGATGAACGCATAAAAATTGCTGTTGCAGGCAGACCAAATGTTGGTAAATCAAGTCTTTTAAATGCATGGCTTGGAGAAGACAGAGTGATTGTTACTCCCCTTGCAGGCACAACACGAGACAGCGTAGACGTTTATTTTACATATAAAAATGATAAATATATTATTACTGATACAGCAGGAATACGCAAAAAATCAGTAATGTTTAAAGATACTATTGAAAAATACGGCTATTACAGGTCAATAGATGCAGTAAAAGAATCAGATGTGGTGGTTGCTGTAATTGACGGAGCAGAAGGCTTAAATGAAAGAGATGTAAAAGTAATAAGTGATGCATGGGAGGCAGGGAAACCTGTTGTGCTTGCTGTAAACAAATGGGATATTGCTGGAAAAGATGAAAAGGCAGTGAAAAATTTTAAAAGGATGATAGCTGAAAAATTACAGTTCCTTGCAAATCCGCCATTAATATTTATTTCTGCAAAAACAGGCAAAAACTGCGAAAAAATATTTGATGCTGTAAAAAAACTATATCTTGAATATAATAAGCGTGTGCCAACCCATGCAGTAAACGAAGTTTTAAGGCAGGCTCTTGAGCGCCACCAGCCGCCAGTTGTTGGTACAAGAAGATTAAAGTTTTACTATATGACTCAGGTTGCATCACGGCCGCCTTATTTTGTGGCTTTTGTAAACAACCCGCAGGGCGTCCACTTTTCTTATGAAAGGTTTTTAGTAAATATGTTACGTGAGGCTTTTGGTTTTGACGGCGTGCCTGTCCGCTTAAGCATTAGAAAAAGAAAAAGTAAATACAGCGATGATGAAGAATAATGAGCTGGTTATATTTAATAATAGCAGGTATTTTTGAGGTTGGCTGGCCACTTGGCTTTAAGCTTGCCTCAACTTACACTAAATATAATATTATTTTTGTGGTCCTGTCTGTAATTTCTATGGCTTTAAGTGGCGTATTTTTATATATTGCACAAAAAAGTATACCTATAGGCACAGCTTACGTAATATGGACAGGGGTAGGCGCAGTAGGCACATTATTAATAGGTATACTCTTTTTTGGAGACAGTGCAGATTTTTGGCGCCTGTTTTTTATTACACTTATAATTATAGGTATTATAGGCACTAAAATAGTGCATGAATAAAAAGTATTAAATAAATAATAAAAAATTCAGTCCAGCTTGCGAACTTTTACTTCCTCCAGATTTGGTCGGAAAGTTCTTGCGTCGCAAAAAGTGCCCCACTTGATTTTTTTTATTTAGCGCAAACAGTAAACAAGTTATACTGTTTGATTACTAAAGAAAACACATCCTGTGTTTTTAGTGCGTAGTTATTTTTATATTATATATTTATTTTAAGGTGTGATTAGGAGAGCAGATTTTGCATCCTTTTAAACAATAATAAAAAATTCGTACTTGAATTTTTTATTTGACGCAAACGGGAAGTAAATTCCCCTGTTTGCTTACTAAAGAAAACACATCCTGTGTTTTAAATTGTGCAGGTTGTAATTATATATATTTATTTTAAGGTGTTAAAATGAGAGCAGATTTTGCAACTATTGGCAGCGGCTTGACCTACGAAATTAGAAATATTGTAGAGATAGCTAACTTTATGAAATCTAAAGGTATAGAGATTTCATGGGAAAATATTGGCGACCCTGTTATGAAAGGCGAACAGGTGCCTGAATGGATTAAAGATGTATTAAAAGAAGTTATTGATAATAATATGTCTTTTGCTTACTCCCCTACTAAAGGCGTTGATTCTACACGCGAATATTTAGCCGCCAAAAGAAATGCTCTTGGTGGAGCACAAATCACAAAAGATGATATAATCTTTTTTAACGGTTTAGGTGATGCTATTGCCAGAAGTTACTCTGTAATACGCGTAGATGCACGTATTATTATGCCTGAACCTACTTACTCTACACACTTTATGGCAGAAGTAGCTCACGCATCATTTCCACCTAATACTTATAAAATGAACCCTTATAATAACTGGGAGCCTGATTTAGGCGAATTAATGCGAAAAGTAAAAAGCGCTCAGTCTATTGTAGGTATTCTTATTATTAACCCTGATAACCCTACTGGTTATGTTTACTCTAAAGAAAAATTAGAAGAAATCGTTAAAATCGCAAAAGAACATAATCTTTTTATTGTGGCAGATGAAATATACCATAATATGATATATAACGGACAAAAAACGCCTTATCTTTCAGAAGTTATAGGCGATGTGCCTGCAATTAGTATGAACTCTTTATCAAAAGAAGTGCCTTGGCCTGGGGCAAGATGCGCATGGATTGAAGTATATAACTACGGAAAAGATGCCGATTTCGACAGATATATTCAGGCTATATTTAAACAAAAACAGGCAGAAGTATGCTCTACTACTATGCCGCAAATGGCTATACCTAAACTTATGGAACATCCAGAATACCAAAAATATTTACAGTCTAGAGTTACCCATTATGAAAAACTTGCTGATATTGCTTATAACGTTTTAAAAGATGTGCCTTATATTGTAGTTAATAGAAGTAACGGCGCATTTTATTTAAGCGTTGTATTTAATGAGGCTGTATTTAACAGCAGGCAGCACTTAGAAATTGAAAATAAGGAAGTAGCAGATTATGTAAACAGACTGCTTGATAATAACTCTGAACATGATAAAAGGTTTGCTTATAATCTGCTTGGTGCAACTGGTATATGCATTGTGCCGCTGACTTCTTTCTTTACTAACCTGCTTGGATTCCGTATGACTTTACTTGAAAAAAATATAGAAAAATTTGAAAGAAATGTTAAAACTATTGCACAAAAAATAGTAGAATACGTAGAATCAACTAAATAATAAAATAATCATTTAATATACTCACTGCCCCTTTTAAATTTTTAAAAGGGGCTTTTTTATTTTAAGTATTAAAAAAGGGGAGTTTATTGACCCGAACCCAAATTTTTGGACAGATTTAAAATTATACGG
>DXAQ01000012.1 GCA_019116905.1 Candidatus Mucispirillum faecigallinarum
TCAAATGATATATTTATTTCAGATATATTATCATTTTTAGATGTATTATCAATAGAAACAGGTTTACTAAAATCTATTTCCTGATTATTCCTGCTTTCATTGTCAGTATTAGTATTAAATATCCCTAAATCATCTGCCTTTACAGACACATTATCTGATGAAACAGGTATATCTATATAGGAAGGAGCAGGCATACTAAATTTAGCCGCAGGGTATAAGTTTTTAATATAGGAAAATTCTACATTATCAAGTGGTTTACCAAGTATAAATTCTGCCTGAACTGTGCCATCCCCTGGGTAGCACATTTTAACAGTTGATATATTATAAGCATTATTCCATGCGCTGCCTATTGTGTATTTATCACATTCTGGGTCATCAATATTTATAGGCGCACCCATAGATATTAAATATGCTTTAACTGTTGCTCTGTCTCCTACTTTTGAATTAACTAATACACTTATATGTTTTTGTGCATTCAGTTTATCTATAAACTGCTCTGCATCATAAAAACCCATATCAGCTGCCATTTGGATTTTAGCAGCACCTTTTGTTTCATCTTTTACAGTGCCTCTGCCTAAATATTCAAGCATACCTGTATAATAAACAGCCTCAGGTAAATCATAGCCTGCTGCATCTTTAAATAATGCATAAGCGTTTGCATTATCTTTTGGTACACCGTTTCCAAAAAGCAGCGCTTTTGCATACTCTGTTTTTGCAAAATTATTGCCGTCTGCAATAGATTCTTTAAGCATAGCTATTGCATCTTTCATACCAGCTCCTGCTGCATTGTCTATTATAGATTTTGCAGCACGGTATTTCATCATATTATCACCAAGGGCACCAGCCTGCCTTAACCAGAAAATACCCTGCTCATTATTGCCTTTTGATAAAAATAGTGTACCTAAAAGGTAGCAGGCTTCTGGGTTTTTTGTATTTGCATAGCCTACTAAAAGCTCCGCAGCCTCGTTTGTTTTACCAAGTGCTATAAGCTGATTAAATTCTTCACGCCATGGGGCACTGTGTATTGCTGCCATTGCTCCGCGTCTTGCAGGTCTGTCATCTATTCTTGATGTAATAACAGGCTTTTCATCGCTGATATATTCATTCATTGTAAAAAAGCCCTGTGCTTTAATATACATTTCAGGAGTTGTGCCGTATTTATTAGGTACTTTTGGGTCTGCCCCTGCTTTTATAAGCAGTGCTGCAATATACCTGTGGGAGTTTGTAACAGCAGACATAAGTGGAGTATAACCAAACTTATTAACAGCATTAACAGAAGCTTTATATGATATAAGCAGCCTGACAACTTCCTGATAACCACCATCAGCTGCTAAAATCAATGCAGTATTTCCAAGCCTGTCCCTTGCGTCCACATCTGCACCGCTAAAAAGTGCATCTTTTACAGCATCTGAATCACCAACAGATGCAGCCTCTAAAAGCTGTGTATTTAAATAAGGCTCTACTGCATAAGCATAACCAGTTAATGTCATTATCAATATTGTTATAAGTAAGATTATTTTTTTATTCATAATCACTCCGACAAGTATCCTTAAAAAATTATTTTAATCACAATTTTTTAAAATTTTCAAGCAGTTAATATGTTTATATGCATAAATTTATAATAACTGCTTAAAATTTAATACTACCTAAGCACTGCGCCGTATTCTTTTTCAAGTTTTATAAGAATATTATCTATTATAGGGCTTATATCTTCATCACGCAGTGTTTTTTCCATATCAGTAAACGTAATTCTTACAGCTGTACTTTTATATCCAAAATTAATTGGCTTGCCTTCAAATACATCAAACACTATTGCATCAGTAATAATTGGGCTTATAGATTTAATTGTATTTATTAAATCTGCTGCATTAACCCTGCTTTTTACTATTAATGCTAAATCTCTTTGGATTGACGGAAATCTAGAAAATTTAGTATAACGCATACTTGATTTTTTTGCTTCATTTTTATTATATGCTTCATCAATTAAAAGTGAAAAATCAATTTCTGCTATATAACAGCTGCTTTTTATATCAAGTTTTTCTAAAATATCAGGGTGCAGGCAGCCAATAAAGCCGGCGTATCTATCATTTATATAAATAGATGCTGATTTTCCAGGGTGCAGAAAATGGCAGTCTTCAAGCCTTCTATATTCTGCCTGCATATCAAACTTAGCAAATAAATTATCACATGCACCTTTTAAATAGTAAAAAGTATCTAATTTTGGCATACTTATCCATGTATCATCGTAATAGTTACCCATTACACCAAGTGATAAATGGAGTTTTTCCTGTGCAAGATTAGATTTACCATTTGATATATATACATTTGATAATTCAAATAATTTTATGCTTGAATAACCCATATTTTTATTTGTCTGCATATTTTTTATAAGGGACGGAAAAAGATATGTTCTCATCCATGCCATATCTTGAGAAATAGGGTTTAATAGTTTGACAAAGTGTTCTTCGTTAGTATCAAAAATAGAAAGATAATCTGCACCTAGAAATGCAAAATTTAATACTTCATTATATCCTAAATTTTCCATAACATTTCTTGCTGTGCGGCTGTATCTTACTTTTGGGCTTTGGATATCTATTTCGTTATCCATTTTAGGCATAGTTAAGCCTATTTTATCATAACCCATAATTCTTGCCACTTCCTCTGCAATATCACATTCCATAGTAATATCGTTTCTAAAAGTAGGTATACTTGATATTAATTTATCGTTATCTATTTTAGTTTCTATTGAAAGGCTTGTTAAAATATCTTTCATATCTTCTATTTTATAATTAGAGCCTAAAAGTTTATTTATTCTATCAGCAGAAGATATAACCTGCCTTTTTTCTGTATTTAAATGGTTTACTCCTGCCTTGCCTTTTAATACTGTGCCGCCGCAGATTTCTGCAATTAATGCTGCTGCATAGTCTGCTAATTTCTCAGTAGCACCATAATCTATACCTCGTTCATATCTGTATGATGAATCAGAAGAAAGACCAAGTTTTTTACTTGTTTTGCGGACAGTTGCAGGGTCAAAGTAAGCACATTCTAATACTAAAGTGTCTGTATCGCTCATAACAGAAGTATATTCGCCGCCCATAACACCAGCTATTGCAAGAGGTTTTGAAATATCTGCTATTACAAGCATCTCTTTATTTAATGTATATTCTTTACCGTCAAGAGCTGTGATTTTTTCATTATCAAAAGCGTTACGCACAATGATTTCTTTATCAATATTTCTAATATCAAAAGCATGCAGCGGCTGTCCCCACTCCATTAATACATAGTTTGTAACATCTACTATATTGTTAATAGGTCTGACACCTGCTGCCCTTAATTTTGACTGCATCCAAAGTGGAGAAGGTGCAATTTTTACACCTTTTATTATCCTTGCAAAATATGCAGGACA
>DXAQ01000161.1 GCA_019116905.1 Candidatus Mucispirillum faecigallinarum
CTGTTAAAATTAAGTCTTTTGAAAATACGCCTTTGCCCATATCGCCGTTTAATTCTATTCTGCGCACTTTAAATGGAGCCATGCTCATAGTTTGAGTGGCTAAAATATCCCTAACCTGAGATGTACCTACACCAAACGCAATAGCACCAAATGCACCGTGAGTAGCTGTGTGGCTGTCGCCGCATGCAACAGTCATACCAGGCTGAGTAAGACCTTCTTCCGGCCCTACAATATGGATAACGCCATACCTGTTATTTTTTACACCAAAAAGCTGTATTCCAAAATCAGCTGTATTTTTTTCAATAGCTTCCATCATTTGTTCTGCTAAATTATCTTTAAAAGGGCGTGCAGTATTGTCTGTTGGAATAATATGGTCATGCGTAGCAAAAGTGCGTTCTGGATGCGCAACAGTTAAGCCAAGCTCCCTAATCATAGCAAACGCCTGCGGACTTGTTACTTCATGAAGTAAGTGCAGGTCTATAAACAGCTGGGACTGACCACTTGCAAGTGTGCCTGCAACATGCCTTTCCCATACTTTTTGATAAAGATTTTTTCCCATTATTTTATCCTCATAAGCTTAAAAATAAATATAAACTAAATACTAATACTAAAAATTAAAAAAGTAAAGAAAATGATTGAGATTTTTATATATATGCATATATTAATAGTATATACAAGGTGGTAAAATGAAATATAGTAAAATATTTAATAATGGTGGTTCTCAGGCAGTTAGAATACCAGCAGAATATAAGTTTAATGACAATGTAAAAGAAGTTCAAATAGAAAAAAAAGATGACTGCATTATAATAAAAGCAGTCCAGCCAGCGTATGATAATCTTCTAAATACACTCAATAAGTTTTCTGATGATTATATGAATGAAAGAGTGCAGCTAAAAGCAGAAAAAAGGGAAATATTTTAATGAAATACATGCTTGATACAAATATATGTATTTTTATAATAAAAAAAGATATGAATGTATTATCTAAACTTAAAAATATTGATTTTAAAGAAATATGTATATCCTCAATCACATTATCAGAGCTTGAATATGGTGCTGCAAAAAGTATGTATTATGAAAAAAATAAAAAAGCTCTGCAAGACTTTATTTATTATTTTTCTGTTTTACCATTTGATAGTGATGCTGCTTATGAATATGGTAAAATAAGGGCTGCATTAGAAAAGAAAGGGAGTCCAATAGGTTGTATGGATATGTTAATTGCATCTCATGCAAAAAGTCAAAATCTTACTTTAGTTACTAATAACACAAGAGAATTTTCAAAAATTAATCATCTAAACCTAGAAGATTGGAAAAAATAATTTTATTAAATAGTAACCATATTACTGGCTTATAAAATCTTCAATACTGTTATTCTGCTTTAAGCTTTTTGTATCTTTAATGTTTCTTTCAATTATTTTATCTTTTAATGTATCAACATCACCTATTAAAAGCGGTGAAAATTTATTATGCATTTTATAATTTTTAAAGGCAGTATCTTTATTTATATTAGCATAGCAGTAAAGACATTTATGCAGACATGTATTATATTCTCCAATATCAATACATTTTATGCAGCCGCAGGAAATCCGCTGCCCGTTTTTACCTGCTTTTATTTTATAACCAGTTATTTTTTCAATTAATTCATCATCTATACATTTGCCGTGGTTTATGCCAAACTTTTCTAAATCAATCTGTTCTGCACAGCTTTCTATTTTTAGGTTATATTTATCTGCAGTTTCTGCAAAGTTTTCTGCTATTATATACATATCTTCATTAGTAATATTATATATATTATGAGATTTTATATTATCATAAGTATTATTATAATAGTCAATAAAGCTGATTATTATCTTTTTAGTATAACCATTTAAATGGCGGCATAATTTTTCAAATGCTTTTTTATGGTAGGCTGTATTATATGAGCTTGTAAGTATTACAGGGTCATAGCGAAGAATAACTTTTTCACTGCCTAATTTTGCAGATAAAGTTTGAAATGATTTTATAATCTCCTTTTTATCCTGAATATTTTCTTCCATATCTTTTTTATATGGCGTGATAGTGTATTGAAAATAGTATTTATATCCAAGGTTATCTATTTCATCTAAATATTTATGTATAGGTTTAGAGTTTTTAGTCCAGAATACTATCACGTCAATGTTTTCTGGCGTTAATGGTATACGGGAAATGCTGTGAATATTAAAAGGGTTACGGACAAGCACATATTTTTGCCTTAATCTTTCCATAAACCATTCAGCATAAAAAGCAGGAATATCTGTTCTGCGGGATACACTTAAAATCATAGAGTTATTTTTTTGAATTTAGTATTTTATATACTTCATTAATATCATAAGGATGAAGTCTGCCAATTTGATGTATAAACTCATTTTCTAATAAAAGAAGTTTTTTACTTAATCTTATAACAGTAGGTTTGACTAAACCAGCCTCTTTATAATATTTAATAGAATATTCCCCATAAAAATTTTGTCTTGGAGTATGCGAAGTCATTTTAAAAGATAAAATGAACATATTTTGTTTATCTATAACTAATACAGGGCGAAGTTTAGATTCTTCTGGATTATCTTCAAACCTAACATTTGCAAGCCAAATATCCCATTTTTGCATTAGTTTTTACTGCCATTTAAATAAATACTATAATCTTCCTTATCGTCCCAGTCTGCTGGTAACAGCAAAGGTTTATTATTATTTTCACGTTTGCCGATAGTTTCTATTTTATCAAGATTAAGTTTATTGATTGAAATATTTTTAAAATAATCTTTAATGCTGTTATTAGGAATGATATTGTTTGCTTTTTCATTATATACCATATCCCATGGAGAGCCTTTTTCATGAGTAATTTCTATTAATTTAGATGATGAATATTTTCCATAATCATTGATTACTGCTAGTAATATTTCAATGGTATTGTTATCAAATTTATCAATAGAAAATTTGCCATAAGTATGCGCAATATTTTCTTTATTATTACTTTTAAATTTATGATATACATCTGCTACAACAGGCCCATAATGCCAGGCTTCAATATTTTCACTAAATAATGGTTTATTATACAATGCAAGGCTGTAACCTTGAGCAAAATAAAGCAGTTTATTAAGTTTTAGATTTGTAATTGTATCATCTATACAGTGGGCATTATAATCAATAAAAAAATTTGCAATGTCAATAGCTCTCATTTTTTCCCTCTTATTTGTAATATAAGAGTATAGTATAAATTGTCAATAAAAATAAAGAAATATTATGATAAAGTTAGCTATTTATAAGTATATTTTTATCTTAATTTTACAATAATAGTTTTA
>DXAQ01000162.1 GCA_019116905.1 Candidatus Mucispirillum faecigallinarum
TTTTTTCATAAAATAAAAAAGCATATAATAAAACAAGCGTAACTAATAATATTTCAAAGTAGCTAAGTTTAATAAGAATGTATGTTTTATCCATTTTTTATATCCATTTTCTTTTTTCTCTTTATTTGATAATAAATCAAAGGAATAATAATTGCAATCCAAATATTACCTGCTGCAGCATAAAAAGTTTTAAAATCAGTCAGCGGTACATCATAAATAAGTACAGCAGGTATCTGTCTGTCCTCTTTTAAAGGTATAGTGCCGTCAGGCATAATAAATGCACTTATTCCGTCCTGTGTAGCTCGCACTGCACTTCTGCCATATTCTACTGCCCTTATAGCATCTACTGCTAAATGCTGTATTCTTCCCTGATTTTTACCAAACCATGTATCATTTGAAATAATTACAAGCATATTACTTCCCATTTTTACAGGTTCAGCAATAAGTGAAGAAAATGCACTTTCAAAGCATATTACAGGGGCAGCTTTTATGCCTTGACTTGAAGATACAAGCACTGTTGGTTTATCTCCTGCAGAAAACATATCACCTGGCCCAAAGAAAAATTCTTTTACAGGGGCAAGCAGGTTTTCAAAAGGAAAATACTCCCCAAATGGTGTTAAATGGCGCTTATCATAATATGACTGGCTTTTATTATCAAGCAGCACCATAGTATTATAAAGCCTGCTTTTATTATCAACCATTAATCTTCTATCAGCACCAAATATTACTGGCGTCTTTTCTGAAACTTTATTTAATACAGACATTATCATATCAGTAGAAAGCACTTTTGCAGGATATGAACTTTCAGGCAGAACAATCATATCCACATCAGCATTATATGCTTTTAATACAAGGCTGTTTACCTGATTAATTATTTGTATTCTATAATTATTATCCCATTTTATTTCCTGCCTGTATGCTGGCTGCACAACAGCTATTTTTTTAGTATTGCTGTATGGCAGTGGAAATATTTCCCTGTATAACCCAGGCAAAATCATTATAATTACAGCAGCAGCAAACATAATATAATTTTTTTTATTTTTATAATCAGTAATAATAAAATAAATAAAAAAGTTTATAAGCATAATAATAAAGGAAAGCCCATACTCTCCAAATACTGAAACATTTTGAAGTATTAAATTATTTTGATACTGGGACTGGGCAAGGTTAAGCCATGGCACACCGCCAAAAAATATTTTACCTTTAACAGCCTCTAATGCAACAAAAAGCAGGGCAAGAATAAATGGATTTTTACTAACTTTTGCAGCAGTATATGTAAACGGCACAAAAAAGAAAAACCCGGCTGAAATAGATATAAGCATAAGCAGACCAAAAGCAGCAGGCAGCGGCGCGCCACCAAAATAACCGAAAGTTATCATCATCCAGGAAAGACATACTGCCCAGTATAAAAATCCTAATATCCAGCCTGTAAGCACAGGCCTGCTGTTTTTTGCATTTAAAGCAAATAAAAGCGGCACAAATGCAATAAATACAGCAAAAGAAAACCCAAACCCAGCTGTTGAAATTATTAGAAGAAAGGCAGAAATTAAAGCTAAAATAACCTGCCCATACCATTTATTAATAAAATTAGACATGAACTCTTTATTCATAAATTAACCTGAAAAATAAAATATTTTTAAGAAATATATACTAAAAAGTAATATTTTAAAAGAGCTAATTATATATATCATTAATTTTATATAACATAAAAATATAAAGCATATAAAATTTTTTGCTTGACATAGCTAAAAAAAAGTATTATAAATCTTAACTCTAATGAGACTAGCACGGTGGATGTAGCTCAGTTGGTAGAGTCCAGGATTGTGGCTCCTGTTGTCGCGGGTTCGAGCCCCGTCATCCACCCTTTTAAAAAACTACGCGGATGTGGCGGAATTGGTAGACGCGCTAGACTTAGGATCTAGTGTCTTCGGCGTGGGGGTTCGAGTCCCTTCATCCGCATACCATAAGTCATTTCTGCATATAAGCGGGTGTAGCTCAGCTGGTAGAGCGTGACCTTGCCAAGGTTGAGGTCGCGGGTTCGAGTCCCGTCACCCGCTCTTTTTTTTGTTTTCTAATAATTCAATATATATATTACTTTTTATTTATTTTAAGGAGTCCTTATGAAAGTTCAAGTTAATGATGCAGAGCGTTCCCAAAAAGAGCTTTTGGTAGAAATACCTTATGAAGTTTTTGAAACAGCAGCAGATAAAGAGCTGGACACACTGCTTCCAAAAGCAAAAATTCACGGTTTCCGTCCAGGTAAAGCACCTAAAGAAATCGCTAAAAAACAATTTTCTCATCAAATTAAATCACAGGCTATTGAAAAAGTTATAAATGAAGCTGTGCAGGATGCTTTAACATCTAATAATATTGTGCCTATATCTCAGGCTCATATATCTAACGTTGTATTTGAAGAAAATAAACCTATTACTTTTACAGCAAGGGTTGACGTTTTCCCAAAAGTTGAACTGAATAAATATAAAGATTTCAACTTTAAAAAAATTAATGTAGAAATCAGCGATGAAGATATTGATGATGCACTTATCACTTTACAGGAAAGAGATATGACTTATGAACCTGTAGAAAACAGAGATAAAGTGCAAAAAGGCGATGTAGCAGTTATTGATTTTGAAGGTAAAAAAGACGGCGTTGCTTTTGAGGGCGGCACAGCAAAAGGCTTTTCATTAAATATTGGCAGCGGCCAGTTTATCCCAGGTTTTGAAGACGGCGTTATCGGCATGAAAAAAGGCGAAACTAAAGATTTAAACCTGACTTTCCCTGCAGAATATAATAATGCAGAACTTGCTGGAAAAGATGTTGTTTTCACAGTTACAGTTCATGAAATAAAAGAAAAAGTTAAACCAGAATTAAATGATGATTTTGCTAAAGATATAGACCCAAATAGCAAAGGTTTAGAAGATTTAAAAACTAAACTTAAAAAAGGTCTGCAGACAGAGGCAGATAAATCTACTCAATTAGAGGCTTTTGGTGAAATCTTAGAACAGATTGTTAAAGAAAACCCATTTGAAGTGCCATACTCATTTGTTAAAGAACAATCAGACCGTCTTGCATTTAATGCAATGAACCAGTTCTATCAAATGGGCTTAAATCCTGAACAGGTTGGTATATCTTTTGAAATGATGGCTCAAAGGTATCTTGCTCAGGCAGAAGAACAGGTTAAACAGGCTATCGTTATTAACGAAGTTGCAAAACTTGCAAATATTGCAGTAGAAGATGAAGATATTAATAACTTCCTTTCTTTCCATGCAGAGCTGCAGGGCAGACCAGTAGAAGATATTAAAAAAGAACTGGAATCTCAAATGCAAATGGAGGCAGTTCGTAACGATGTTTTAGGCGATAAAGTATATAAATACTTAGCAGGCGTTAATAAAGCAGAAGAATCTAAAATGACTAAAAAAGAATATGAAGCATTTAGAGCAGCTAAACAAACAGGTGAAACAGCTGGGGAAAGCAGCGAAGAAAAACCTAAGAAAAAAGCAGCTGCTAAAAAGTCAGAAAAAGAGGCTGATGCAGAAGAAAAACCTAAAAAAACTAGAACTTCTAAGAAAAAAGAAGATGCAGAGTAATACTTAAGGAGCTTTAAAATATGAGCTATTATGTACCTTATGTTATAGAGCAGACAGGCAGAGGCGGCGAACGTTCTTATGATATATATTCACGCCTTTTAAAAGACAGAATTATTTTTCTTGGCACAGAAGTTGATGACAATGTGGCAAATATTATCTGTGCCCAGCTTTTATTTTTAGAAGCTGATGACCCAGATAAAGATATATTTTTATATATAAACTCTCCTGGCGGAGTAATTACATCAGGTATGGCGATATATGATACTATGAATTATATTAAACCTGATGTAGCAACTATATGCTTAGGTCAGGCTGCCAGCATGGGCGCATTTTTACTTGCAGCAGGTGCAAAAGGCAAACGTTCTGCTGTGCCAAATGCAAGGGTTATGATTCACCAGCCATCAGGCGGGTTTAGAGGCCAGGCAACAGATATTCTTATTCAAACTAATGAGATTATCAAAACAAAAGAACACTTAAACAGAATTCTTTCTGCAAATACAGGCCAGCCTTATGAAAAAGTTGCAGCAGATACTGAACGTGATTATTTTATGAGCAGTGCTGAAGCAAAAGAATATGGCTTAATTGATAACGTGTTTGAAAAACGTGCATAATAACAGTAATTAATTATAACATATAAAGCCACCTGTTAAAATAGGTGGCTTTTTTTACAGCTAAATATGTAAAATATGTATAAGAAATAATATTTTGTTGCATTATTTTCATTATCTATTATATTAATATGCGGCTGATAATATTAAGTAAGTAAAAAGATATAATATAAATACAAAAATAACCGATATAATGTTTTATTTACAGATATATTCTGGAGGAAGAAATGCCTAAACATGATGACGATATCCGCTGCTCCTTTTGCAATAAAGGCAGAGATGAAGTAAAAAAACTTATTGCAGGTCAGCAGGAAGGAACATATATTTGCGATAACTGTGTACAGCTTTGTCAGGAAGTAATTCTTGATGATATGAAATATGAGGCAGAACAGGAACAGCAGTATGCAGAGCTGCCAACACCTGAAGAAATACATAAAAAATTAAACGAATACGTTATCGGTCAGGATGATGCAAAACGTATATTAAGCGTTGCTGTATATAACCACTATAAACGTATTCAGTATTCATCAAAAAGCGATGTAGAGCTTGAAAAAAGTAATATATTACTTATCGGCTCAACAGGAACAGGTAAAACTTTACTTGCAAGAACACTAGCAAGGCTTTTACACGTGCCTTTTGCTATTGCAGATGCCACTACATTAACAGAGGCAGGCTACGTTGGTGAAGATGTGGAAAACGTAGTATTAAAACTTTTGCAAAATGCAGATAATAATGTGGAAATGGCAGAACGTGGCATAATATTTATTGATGAAATAGATAAAATTTCTAAAAAAGGGGACAGCCCTTCTATTACACGTGATGTATCAGGGGAAGGGGTTCAGCAGGCACTTTTAAAAATTATAGAAGGCACTGTTGCAAACGTTCCACCTCAGGGGGGCAGAAAGCATCCTCAGCAGGAATATATTCAGGTTGATACAACAAACATACTTTTTATATGCGGCGGCGCATTTGACGGTATGGAAGAAATCATTAAAAGGCGTGTAGGTAAAAAAACTCTCGGCTTTGGCGCAGTTGGCGAAGAAAACAGCCAAAATGCAAAAAATATGAAACGTATGGAGCTTTTAAAACAGTTAGAGCCAGATGATTTTGTTAAATACGGGCTTATTCCTGAATTTGTAGGCAGGCTGCCTATTACTGCTGCACTTGATGAACTTGATGAAGATGCACTTGTGCGCATACTTGTAGAACCTCAAAACTCACTTGTAAAACAGTATGAAACTATGCTTGGTTTTGATGATGTTAAACTTACATTTACAGAAAATGCTCTGCGTGCAGTTGCAAAACTTGCAATTAAACGTAAAACTGGTGCAAGAGGTCTGCGTTCTATATTAGAAGATGCTATGCTTGATGTTATGTATAAAATACCGTCAGAAGCTGGCAGCATAAGAGAATGTATCATTAATGAAGAAGTGATTACTGATAAGGCAGAGCCTATACTTGTTAGAATAGATGATAACAGCAGTAAACAGGAAGTAAGTGAAGATAAGGAAGTAATATCACTTCCTGAAACTGATGACGGAAAAGAAACAGCGTAAAAATAATAAAAAAGGTTATAAATTATGAGTCAAAAAGAACAATTTACAGTTATCCCGTTACGAGATGTGGTAGTATTTCCTCACATGATTACGCCTATTTTTGTAGGCAGACCACGTTCTGTGAAAGCTCTGCATATTGCAAACACAACTGATAAACGGCTTTTTCTCTCTTTGCAAAAAGATGCTGCAACAGATAACCCTGAACAGCACGATTTAAATGAAACTGGCGTTATTGCAAGAGTGCTGCAGACTCTGCAACTGCCTGACGGTAATGTTAAAGTATTAATAGAAGGCTTATATAGAGCAAAAATGACCTCTTTTAAGCTTGATGATGAATGTTATTTTGCAGATGTGGAAATAATAGATGATGAGCAGGCAGACATAAAGGATATGGATACTGCCAGATTTATGCTTATTAGAAACTTTGAAACTTATGTAGGGCAGACAAAACGTGTTAATCAGGAACTGCTGCATAATATTATACAGTCAGAAAATCTTACACGACTTACTTTTATGGTGGCAGCAAACCTAAAAGTAAAAGCACAGGACTTTCAAAACGTATTAGATATTAATAACCCTGTTGAAAGGGCAGAAAAAGTAATAGAGCTTATCCAAACAGAGCTGGAACTTTTAAAAATTGATGAACGCATAAAAAACAGAGTGAAAGCCCGCATGAGTCAGTCTCAGAAAGAATATTATCTTAATGAGCAGATGAAAGCCATTCAAAAAGAAATGGGCAAAGAAGATGACGCAAAAGCAGATATTGATGAGATAGAGCAGAAAATAAAAGAAATGGTTATGCCTGAGCAGGTAAAAGAGCGGGCAGAAAAAGAACTAAAAAAACTCCGCTTTATGCCTCCAATGAGTGCAGAAACTACTGTTGTTAGAAACTATCTTGACTGGATAATAAGCCTTCCATGGAATATTAAAACAGAAGATATCATAGATATTAAACATGCAGAAGAAGTACTTAATAAAGACCATTACGGACTTGAAAAACCAAAAGAAAGAATATTAGAATTTTTATCAGTTAGAAAATATTCTGAAAATATGAAAGGCTCTATAATATGCTTTGTTGGGCCTCCGGGCGTTGGTAAAACATCACTTGCACGCTCTATTGCAGATGCTATGGGCAGAAAGTTTGTACGCATGAGTATGGGCGGCGTAAGAGATGAGGCAGAAATTAGAGGGCACAGAAGAACATATATCGGCGCACTGCCTGGTAAAATTGTGCAGTCCATGAAAAAAGCAGGCAGTATGAACCCTGTATTTTTGCTTGATGAAATAGATAAGATAGGTTCAGATTACAGGGGCGACCCTGCATCTGCACTGCTTGAAGCATTAGACCCAGAGCAGAATAACACATTTACTGACCATTATCTTGAAACAGAGCTTGATTTATCAAAAGTGTTTTTTATAACTACTGCAAACTCACTGGAAACAATACCAGCACCACTTTTAGACAGAATGGAAGTAATCAGGTTATCAGGCTACACAGAGCAGGAGAAACTCCATATTGCACGCGGCTTTTTAATACCTAAGGAATTAAAAGAGCATAACGTGCCTGAAGGTAAAATCACAGTAACAGACAGCGCCGTTATGGAGCTTATAACTTATTACACAAAAGAAGCAGGTGTGCGCTCACTTGAAAGAAATATAGCATCACTTATAAGAAAAAGTGTAAAAAAACTTGTAACTGATGAAACAATTGAGCATATAGAAGTTGATGATAAATTAACACAGGAATATTTAGGACCACGAAAATTTAGAATCGGCGGAGTATATGATGATGAAGAAATGGGTGTAGCCACAGGGCTTGCCTGGACTCAGTATGGGGGCGACCTGCTGCAAATAGAAGTGGCACTTTTTGAAGGCAGCGGCAAACTTATTGTAACAGGTCATTTAGGCGATGTTATGAAAGAGTCTGCAAATATTGCATATTCTGTAGTTAAAAGTATTGCTAGTGATGCAGGAGTGCCTGCATACAGGTTTAAAGATTTTGATATACATTTGCATGTGCCGGAAGGTGCAGTGCCAAAAGACGGACCGTCAGCAGGCATCACTATGGCAACAGCTATATTATCAGCAGTTTCAGAAAGAAAAGCAAACTGTAAAATAGCTATGACTGGCGAAATAACATTAAGGGGTAAAGTTTTACAGATTGGCGGGCTTAAAGAAAAAGTCCTTGCTGCTCACAGGGCAGGTATAAGAACTGTAATTTGTCCGATAGAAAACGAAAAAGACTTGACGGATATCCCGGAAGATGTTAGAAATGAAATGGAATTCAAGCTTGTATCTACTTTTGATGAAGTAAGGGAGCTTGTTCTAAAATAAACTATGAAAGAAGGTGGACCGAGTGGCAGTAAATGCAATCGTCCGAGTTGATGGCGACAATGTTGACCAGGCATTAAAACTTTTAAAAAAGAAAATCGAACGTGAAGGCTTAATCCGTGAGATTAAAAAACACGCTTACTACGAAAAACCAACAGAAGTAAGACGTAAAAAACTTTTAAAAGCACGTCGCAAACAACAGAAGTTACAAAGAAAACTTCAAAAAAGCTACAAAAACGCGTAGCACAAAAAAGGCCCTTTACTAGAAGGGTCTTTTTTTTGTGGGGAAAATTATCTGTTATTATATTAAACAATATTATTTTTAATTATATAAAATCATACCTTATATCTATAATTAAATGAAGAAATCTTAATTTATAAAATGTTTATATTTATCGTTGTATATTTAAAAAAATACAAGTATAATCTAATATGATTTAATAAATACATGGGTTAATAGTGCAATGCTTGATAAAGAAATAATATTAAAAACGTGTAAACCATATTTAAAAGATAACACCATATCAATCAAAGATTTTAATAATTTATATGGCATGCTTAATACAACTAAAAAAAATATAATATTGGATATATTAGTTGAAAACAATATTACTCTTATTGATGAAAATAATAAAATAATTACAAACATAGAACAAGATATTGAAGACAAATTTATAAGTAATTTTGATACTTTTTTAGAAATTAGCAAAACAAAAAAAGAAGAAAATAATAATGAAGATAATGAAAGCGATAGCCATAGTTCTAATGAAGAAGTAGAAAACGATGAAGAAACACCACGGATTTATGAATTAAAAAATAAACAATACAAAATACTTAATAAAACATTATGTACATTAGTGCAAAAAGGAAAGCAAGAAGCCAAAGAAATGATATGTAAAAAAAATATGAACCTAGTGTATAATATAGCAAGAAAATATCTAAATTATTACAATCATAAATTAGAAATTGATGATTTATTCCAAGCTGGAATGATGGGATTATTAAAAGCTGCAGAAAAATATGATAAAAAAATAAATACAGCATTTAGCACATATGCTACATTTTGGATTAAACAGAGTATTATTAGGACAATTCTTGATACAGGTTTAGAAATACGAATTCCAGTTCATATGATAGAAACTATTAATAAAGTAATGAGAGAAAGTTTTCTATTAGATGAAAAAAACTATAATAATAATGAAATAATCGCTGAAAAGCTATCAATTCCTGTTGAAACAGTTAATAAAAGTAAATATCTTTTTGATTGTATATTAAATACAGCATCATTAGATGATGAACTAGGTTATGAAGATACAAGTACATTGAAAGATGTAATAGCAGATAAAAAAGCACAAATGCCAGAAAAAATAATGCTTGAACATAAACTATATAAATATTTAATTAAAATATTAGATGAGTTATCACTAAGAGAAAGAACAATAATATTATACAGATTTGGATTAAAAAGAGATAATCAAACATTAGAGGAAATAGGAAAAAAATATGGATTAACAAGAGAGCGCATCAGGCAGATAGAGGCAAAAGTTTTAAAAAAATTAAAAGCCAAAGCAAAAAAACTTAAATTAGAGGATTATATTGATGGCAAATAAGGAATATATTAAAAATTTACTAAACAATAAAATACAAGAACATAGTAATGAAGAAAATGTAGCATTTGTTATAAAAGGTATTCCATTAGATATTGTTGAATTTAAAGATAACATCAATATAGAAATATTATTAAAAAATAAAGTTAAATATTTTACAAATATATATGAGTTACGGAACTTATTTATTTATGAAGAGTTTTTACTATTAAATGGAATAATTACCGAACAATATGATAAAATATACATAATAAATAATAATTTATATTCTAAATATTTTCCACTAGAAATAGATTTAAAAAATAATATTATTAATAATTTAGAAGAACAATTTATTGATATTGATGAAATAGATTATACTAATGAAATTTATGATACTAATGACGAAAAAACAGATAACCTGTTGCAAATTATTGACGGAATACTTTTAAAAGATAATTTATTAATATGTGGTTATAATGATACGGTAGTAAAAGATTGGTATAAAATAAATTTGATTGATTTATTTAATAATAATTATTTAGAAAAGAAGATACAAAATAGTAATCAAACAAATAATATATTTATTATAGAAGATGATTTTGATTATACAGTTTTAGTAAATAATATTATAAATAATGAACAGCAACAATATATTTTAGATATATCTAGATATAGTGGCAATCAGTTAGAATTACTAAATAACATAAAATTATTAAATGATAATATAGAAAATATTAAGCTTTATATTTATAAAAAATTAGAACAAGAAAAGTTAAAGTATACAGAAGAAAGTAAAAGTATATTAAATAAATATTGGGGTTACGATAAATTTAGAACATTTGAAATATACAATATAGAGAAATTAGAAGAAAATCATAAAGAATATTTAAATATAAGTCAGGAAGAAATTATTTCAGATATTATTAATGAATCAGAAAATAATGTTAACAATAAATATTTTAGAGATATTTTTGTAACAGCGCCAACCGGTATAGGTAAGTCAATAATGTTTCAAATTCCAGCAATATATTTAGCTGAAAAATATAATTATGTAACAATAGTTATATCTCCTTTAATAGGTTTAATGAATGACCAGGTGAGAAATTTAGAAATAAAAAATTATAAATATGTAAAAACAATCAATTCTGATATATCACCGATAAAAAAAGAAGAAATAAAAGAACAAATATCTAATGGAGAAGTTCATATATTATATATTTCACCTGAAACGCTATTAAGCAGGAGCGATATAGAAAATTTAATTGGTGATAGAACAATTGGATTACTTGTTATTGATGAAGCTCATATTGTAACAACTTGGGGCAAACAATTTAGACCAGATTACTGGTACCTTGGCGACCATATAAGAAAACTAAGAAAAAAACAAAGTGAGAATAAAAATATATCATTTATTATAGCAGCTTTTAGTGCAACTGTCATATATAAAGGTAAAGAAGATATGTATAATGAGACCATTAATAGTCTGCATATGCGTAATCCTATTAGTTATATAGGAAGTATTATAAGGAAAAATATAGAGATTAATGTAAATAAATTAGAAATGCAATCAAAAGAATATAAAACTGAAAAATTTAAGGCTTATGCCTATCATTTTATAATGCGCTCAAATAATACTGGGGAGAAAATATTGATTTATTTTCCGTATGTAAGCTTAATTTTAGAATTTTATGAATTTTTACAAAATAATCAATTACATAAGAATGTTGCTTTTTATTATGGTTCTTTGCCAAAAGAAGAAAAAAATGAAAATTATGAACAATTTTATAAAGGTAATAAAAAAATAATGCTTGCTACAAAAGCATTTGGAATGGGAATAGATATTGATGATATAAGTGTAATTGCTCATTTTGCTCCAACAGGTAATGTTTGTGATTATGTCCAGGAAATAGGGAGAGTAGCTAGAAAACCAAATATGCAAGGAGAGGCATGTTATTTATATAATAAGCAAGATTTTAAATATATTAATAGTTTGCATGGAATTTCAACAATAAAAAAATATCAGTTAGTAGAAGTTTTAAGAAAAATATATGAACTTGCAATTGAAAGAAAAAATAAGCAAAATAATATACGTAGAAAAAACTCTATGCTATTAGATGTTGATAATTTTACATATATTTTTAATAAAGGTAGAAATGATGAAGACAATAATATTAATAAAGTAAAAACAGCTTTACTATTAATAGAAAAAGATTTTGAAAATATGTATGGATTTTCACCTATAAAAATGAGACCAGTCCCAATGTATTCAAAAGGATTTTTTAAAATAGATGAAAAAACTGCATATAAATTAAATGAATTTATTCCAAATATTTTATATAAAGTTAGTGAAGAATATAAAATTTATCAAATAGATTTAAAAACAATATGGGAAACAACAAATAAAGATATGTCTTTTCCTATGTTTAAATATTATGTTTATACAAAGAATAATGAATTAGCATTTAATCTTGATTATAATATAGAGCCAATATGGAAAGTAGAAGTTAATATAAAACAAAATATACAAAATAAATTTATGAGTATATGGACAGTATTAAAGGAATGTATAAACAAAAGTGTCTATGACAATGAATATATATTATTAACTTATATTGTAACTCAATTAAAAGAAAAATGTAACATTAGTGAGAGTGGTGCACGATTTATAATAGATGTTATTTTAACATCCATTGATGAGTATAAAAAAAATCATTTCAAATATAATAATACTCAATTATTAAATCGTCCGTTACAAGACGGAAGACAAATGTATAAATTTGACGTAGCAATTAACCACTATTTAAAAGCAGTAGAAGGTGCTAGAATAAGTTTAATAGAAAAAATACATGAAAATAATGGGATACTTTTTTTTGAAAGCAATAATAAAAATCATAAATGGTTAATAACAGTGCTTGGCATATTAGAAACATTTGGAATATTAAACTTTACAATACTTGGTGGAGAAAACAGGCAAATATATATATATTTATACCAAACATTAAAAATATATAATATTATTAACAATGCAGACCATTATAATAATAGACTATTAGAAAATATATATGAAAGACATAAGATTTCAGTTGAAATGTTAAAAAATTTATTTGAAAATAACTATACAAGTGATGAAAGATGGGAAATAATAGAAGATTATTTTTTAGGTATAGAACATTCATAAAGTATATAATAGGTGTACATATTCATGGATTATTTATCATCATTAAATCAGGAGCAGCAAAGGGCGGCAACTTTTAGTGGCAGGCATGCGTTAGTGATTGCAGGTGCTGGCACTGGTAAAACAAGGACTATTATCCACAGGGCAGTATATCTGCTTAGTCAGGGGGTAAGACCTGATAAAATACTTATTCTTTCATTTACAAGAAAATCTGCCAGAGAGATTGTAGAGCGTATAAATCAGTTTCAAGATACAGGTGCCGCTTTAAATTTATCTGGCCAGACATTTCATTCCTGGTGCTCACACATTATAAAAAATAATCCCCAGGTATTTGAGCAGCACGATTATACTTTACTTGACAGCGAAGATGTAGACAGCCTTTTTAAACTGCTTTTTATACAAAAATATAAAAATAATAAAAGTATAGACCAAAAACTTTATTTAAAAATACAGTCTGTTTATTCTTACATGATAAATACTAGAAAATCACTTGTTGATGCCATAAAAATACAGGAATGCAGCAATATGAATGAGCAGGAAACAGAAAACTATATTAAGCAGAACGAAAATGTATTTAAAGAAATAATGAAAGATTATATTGCCTATAAAAAGAAAAACAAACTTTTTGATTACGATGATTTACTATATATAACAGCAAACGGATTAGGGCAGAATGAGGAGGCAAGAAAATTTATTTCATCAAAATATGAGCATATTTTAATAGATGAATTTCAGGATACAAACCCATTACAGTATCAGCTTTTAGAATCATTTTACGATAGCTGCCACTTATTCTGCGTAGGAGATGACGCCCAGTCAATATATGCTTTTCGCGGAGCAGATTTTAAATCAATGCATAATTTTACTAAAATTGTGCCAGATTCTGAAAAATTATACCTTAACATAAACTACCGCTCTACTCAGGAAATTTTAGATATTTCAAACTGGCTTTTAGAGCAGTCTGAAATAGATTATAATAAGCACTTAAAAGCTAAAAGAGGCAGCGGCTTAAAGCCTTTAATAGAATATATGTATGATGAATATTCAGAGGCTAATGCTGTTACAGATAAGATATTATCATATTTTCTTAATAAAAATATAGAATATTCTGGGCACATGGTATTAAGCAGAACACTTTCAGGGCTCAGGCAGGTGGAGGGTGCATGTATTACAAAAAAGATACCATATAGAATATTTGGTGGCAGCAGCTTAATGAAATCACGCCATATAAGAGATGTGGTTTCAGTTATGCGAATTACAGCAAACTATAAAGACAGCCTTGCATGGCACAGATATCTGCAGTTATGGAATAAAATAGGGCCTGTAACAGCCGTTAATTTAGCAGAACTAATGGTTAATGCCGATAATTTAGGCAATGCATTAGAGATATTAAAAACTAAAAATCTTGATAAAAGGATATGCCAGGTCTTAGAAACTGCATATCCATATATAAGCTCACCAGCTGAAATGATAGATAAAATAATCACAATAATGGATTTAAGATTTGCAGAAATCTATAAAGAAGAATGGTTAAACTGGCGCAGAGCAGATTTTGCAGTTTTAGAGCAGATTGCTTCATCATCAACCTCTGTAACAGAGTTTATAACAGAATATATTTTAGACCCAGCCTTAGAATCATCATTTTTAGATACAGAAAAAGAAAAGGACTGCGTTACTCTTTCAACAATACATTCTGCAAAAGGGCTGGAAGCTGATGTATGCCATTTAATTAATGTAAGCCCATATTCATACCCTTCAAAACGTGCAGTAAAAGAGGGGCTAGAAAGTATAGAGGAAGAAAGGCGGTGTTTATATGTAGCCTTAACCCGTGCAAAAAATGAACTTATAATATATGGCAGATATTTTACAACAGCAGGTTCAGGCATGGCAGATTATACCGGCACGTCCCATTATTTTTTTAATAATCTGCCAGAAAATCTATATACTATTTCATGCCCAAATAATGAAAAAATTATGGAAAATAATACCTATAAAGGCAGTAAAATCTCAGTAGATATTGATTTATTTTAATAACTATACTAATATATAAAAACGAATAATCAGGTGAAATATGCATGAAACAGGTATTGCTCAAAGTATATTAGATGTAGCATTAAAGACAGCAGAAGAAAATGGAGCAAAGAAAATAAACAATTTAGCTGTGCGTATAGGTAAAATGAGCGCCATAGATGAGGCATCTTTAAGGTTTGCTTTTGATGCTTTAAAGGCTGGCACTATTGCAGAAAATGCAACATTTGAATATATAGAAGTGCCGCTTACAGGCAGATGTGAAGAATGTGGCAATGAATCAGAATTAGAAGGATATTTTGTATTATGCCCAAAATGTAATTCAGGCAGAGTAAAAATATTAACAGGTAACGAGCTTGAAATAGCATATATTGATGTAGATTAATCAGGAGTTGTAATATGGAAAAAATAGAGATAAACCAAAAAGTGCTTTCTAAAAACGATATGGATGCAGCAGAACTGCGTAACAGGTTTAAGAAAAACGGCACTTTTACTGTAAATATAATGTCATCACCAGGCAGCGGCAAAACAAGCCTTTTAGAAAAAATTTTAGGTGCGTTGTCAGATAAATATAATGTAGCTGTAATAGAAGGTGATTTACAGACAGAAAACGATAAAGAGCGTATAGAAAAAGTAGGCGTAAAGGCTGTGCAGATACAAACTGGCGGCGCATGTCATTTAGAGGCTGCAGAAATTGAAAGAAAACTGCCCCTTGTAGACGGCGATAACCTTGATTTATTAATTATTGAAAATGTAGGAAACTTAGTATGCCCATCAGAATATGATTTAGGGCAGGATGCAAATATTGTGCTGCTTTCTGTTACAGAAGGGGATGACAAGCCGTTAAAATACCCTACTATGTTTTTTGCAGGGGATATTTTTATTATTAATAAAATAGATTTAGCTCCTTATGTTGATTTTGATATTGAAAAAGCAGTATCTAATGCTAAAAAAATTAAAAGTACATTAGAAGATTTTAGAATTTCATGTAAAACTGGGGAAGGGCTGCAGCATGTAATAGACTGGTTTGAACGTGGAATTTTGGCAAAAAAACAATGCTCATAGCAGGAATGGATGAGGTAGGCAGAGGCTGCCTTGCTGGGCCTGTTGTTACATGCGCAGTAGTGTTTGAAAGCGGATTTTATGATGAAAGGATAAAAGATTCTAAAAAACTTTCTAAAAAGAAACGGGAAGAACTTTATCCTTTTATTTTAGAAAATGCAGTTTCTTACGGCATAGGTGTAGTCTGCCCCATTATAATTGATAAAATAAATATATTAAATGCAGTAAAACAGGCAATGCATTTAAGCTTATCACGCCTTACATGCAGTTATGATAAATTAATTGTTGATGCTGTAGCATTAAATAATCTAGATAAAGAATATATTCATCCAAATAAGGCAGATGATACATATATTCAGGTATCAGCTGCCTCCATAGTTGCAAAAGTATATAGAGATAACTTAATGGCAGAGCTTGCAAAAATATATAACGGTTACCTGTGGGAAAAAAATGCAGGATACGGCACAAAGGACCATATTGCAGCAATAAAAAAGCTGGGCATAACACCAGTGCATAGAAAAACATTTGTGAAAAATTTCATATAAAAAGGTATAAATGGAAAAAATCATATCAGGCAAAGCAGGAGAAGAACAGGCCTGCAATTATATTAAAAAGAAAGGTTATAAAATACTTGAAAGAAATTACAGATGTTTATTCGGCGAAATAGATATTATAGCAAAAGATAAAAATACACTTGTGATAATAGAAGTAAAATACAGGAAAACAAATAAATTTGGTAAAGGTTATGAGGCAGTAAACTATACAAAGCAGCAAAAGATTATAAAAACTGCACAAAATTATATAAATGAAGAAAATTTAAAACTGCCTGTCAGGTTTGATGTAATATCTATTGATAATGAGGAAGTAACGCATATTGAAAACGCTTTTGGAGTATATAATTGAAAAAAATATTTAAAATAATATTTATTACAGCTTTTTTAATATGTATATTAATTATTGCAGGAAATATAATGGAGCAGAATAAAACATATAAAATAGATGAAAGTTTAAAAGGAAAAGTTAATTTAATAGTAGTAGAAAAATCTAAAAGGCAGTTATCAGTTTATAATAATAATGACAAATTAAAAACATATAAAATATCACTTGGTAAAAATCCGATAGGTCATAAGCAGTTTGAGGGGGACGGCAAAACTCCTGAAGGAATATATTATATTGACGGCAAAAACCCAAAAAGCAAATATTTCTTAAACCTTGGCATAAGCTACCCTGATGAAAAAGATAAAGAGTATGCAGCAGAGCATAATAAAAGTGCAGGTGGCGATATAAAAATACATGGACTTCCAAACGGGTTTAGTATGGCAAAACCTTTATTTGATATATATGGGGATTGGACTCAGGGCTGTATTGCAGTATCAAATGAAGATATTGCAGAACTTTATGAAATAATAGATATTGGCACAAAAATAGAAATTAAGCCGTAAAGGAAAATTATGGATAACATGCTTAATGAAATTGATAGACTTAAAAAAGAACTTATAGAATTAAAAGCAAGGCATAAAAATATTAAAAATGTAGATGAAGATTTTCAAATTAAGTATATATACAATTCTAATGCAATAGAGGGCAATACTTTAACACTTAAAGAAACAAAAATTGTGCTTGAAGGTATAACCATTGGGGGCAAAACATTAAGAGAGCATTTTGAAGTTATAAACCATGCAGAAGCTATTTTTTATATAGAAGATATGGTAAAAAATAAGGAAGAATTAAGTGAGTATGGGATAAAAGCAATTCATAATCTAATACTTAAAAATATAGATAATGAAAATGCAGGCAGATATAGAAACCAGAATGTTATAATAAGTGGAGCAGAACATATCCCGCCTGATTTTATTTTAGTACCTGAAAAAATGGAAGAATTTATTAACTGGTATAAAACATGTAATAATATTCACCCTGTATTAAAGGCAGCAAAAGTGCATGTAGATTTTATAGAAATTCATCCTTTTATAGACGGTAACGGCAGAGTATCAGGACTTATTATGAATTTAGAGCTTTTAAAAAACGGCTATCAGGCAGTAAATATAAAAAATGATAAAAAACTTGAATATTATGAGGCACTTGATACTGCCCACTGTCATAATGATTACAGCCCTTTTTATAAGCTTATTGCAGAATATGAACTTGAAAGGCTGAAAGAAATAACTGCACTTTATAATAGATGACTATATTAATTTTTCAGGTATAATTTTTAAAATAAAAACCATTATACGCATAAATATTGATGTATCTGGGTTGTGGCCCACTATTATTTCTTTACCTTTCCTGTGTGTTTTCCAGTAAGTTTTATTATGTTTTGAAAAAAGATGCCATGAAATATATTCTGACATATCCTGCTCCATAGACTGCCTTAATAATTTTGCAAAATCTTCATTAAAAAATGCAGCAATTACTTCTGTATTATAAAGTGCAGACCTGCCGTCCAGATTAAAACTACCTATCCAGCTTATTTTATCATCTATTACTATTGTTTTACTGTGTAAGGAGGCACCAGAATTATGCCTGTTATATACTTTATAGCCTTCATGACGAAATTCATAAACGTTTATGCCGTTTGATACAAGTTTATCCCTGTATCTATCCCAGCCGGAATAAACAACCTTTGCATCAGTTGAAGAAAGTGAGTTCGTTAGAATATTATATTTTATGCCTTTTTTTGCACTTTCTATAATATGTTTTGTGCCGTTTTTGCCTGGTACTAAATAAGCAGCTGAAATGTATACAGATTTTTTTGTTTCTGCCCAAAGCCCGTCTATTGCACTGATTATTGGGCTTATATAACCTTTGCCCTCTGCTTTTTTGGGGCTGTCTGCTATTAATTTTGCTCCGCCCCAGTAAACTGGGTATTTTTTCTCATTATATGCTGATATAAAAATATTTATTGCAGTATTAAATAACTCTTTTTCATGCTGATAGTATGCTGATTGTCCAGTAATTTCATTATCCAGTTTTTCCAGTTCTTCTGGTTTATTATGATTAGGAAAAACATCTACTGGTATAGATTTATGGTAGTTATAATATTCATTGAAAGAGTTAAGTGCATCCTGCGCCAGTCTGCCGATAAAAAGTACGTCAGTATCAGAAAAATTTAAGTTTGTGCTGTCATCAAAATAGTTACTGGCAATATTTCTGCCACCGATTATTACAGCTGATGAATCTACTATAAAAAGTTTATTATGCATTCTGTAATTAAGCCGTTTTATATTAAAAAGAAACTGCGGATATTTTAATATTTTAGAGCGGTATTCATATGGGTTGAAAACTTTTACCTGTATATTTGGGTGGTAGTTTAATGTCATTATATCGCTTGTATCAGAAGAAAGTCCGTTATCATCTACTAATATACGCACCTTTACTCCTCTGTCTGCTGCAAGTTTCATTTCATGCATTAATATTCTTGATGTAACATCATTTTCATAAATATATGTCTGCAAATCTATTGAGTGGCGTGCCATACGTACTAATGCAATCCTGTGCAGAAAGGCAACTTTACCGCTTTTTATTAGTATTGCACCACTTTTTGCAGGGTTACTGCGCAGTTCATCTTCATAAACAGTGCTGATTGGTGTTTTTAATATATCAAAAGGTGGAATAATAATTTTAGAAGAAATACATTTTTTATAATCTTTTGGCAGATTTTTAGTAGAATATATTACTGTTGCACTGCTGGCAACTATAATAATACTAAAAATTATTAATAAAGCAATAAGCATAAAGTTCTCCTGTATATTTCAGGTATGGTTTTTGATTAATTTTTGAAATTAAATAGTATAAATAATTATGTAATAAATATAATTTTAAAGTTATATTATCACATAATATTTATACCCTCAATAAAATTATTGCTTTATATTATAAAGATAGACAAAATATAATAATTTGTTAACTGCAGCTTTCACACACTTCTTCTTTAAAGTTATATTTTGGAGTTTTCATATAATATAATGTTTTTATACCCAGCTCCATTGCATATTTTATATCTTCCCAAAGCATTTTGGCAGATTCTGGCGAAGTGTAGTAAAGAGTAATAGACTGCGCCTGGTCAATATATTTCTGCCTTACAGCTGCAAGTTCAATAATAGTTTTAGCAGGAATATCCCAGCATCTTTCATAGTATAACCTGTTTTCTTTAATATTTGCCACAAGTGTAGGAATATTTTGCAGCCCCTCCTCCATATAAAATAAGTCCATAACAGGCTCAATTGATTCTGTAGCAGATATACTTTTTCCGCTTGTGGCTGTTGGTGCTATTGCTGCAACGTATGAAAAACGTATGCCAAAAGTTTTTATATCATCTGCTAACCTGTCCCACTTTTTCTTATCCACATTTAAGCCGAATTTTTTATAGTTAAACATGGAAAGATGAAATGGCGTTTTTCCACTGCTCCATTTAGATGATTTAAAGACAGGGTACGGCCCCCTTTCTTTTGATAAAGTGCAGGCTGCAGAATATAAGTGATAATATAAATCATCAAATAAATTATTAGTAAATTCTTTTGCTGCATCATCTGTAAATTTAATACGTTTTGAAGCAAGCAGGTTGGCATAATTTAAAACGCCAACCCCTATGGGCCTGTTTTTTAAATTGGCAGCCTGGGCCTCTTTTACTGGGTAAAACTGGGTATCAATAATATTATCGCACCCTCTAAGCAGAGTGTAAGAAAATTCAGTTTTTTCTTTTAATGTCATTTTGTCCCATGATACAAGGTTAATAGAGCAAAGGTTGCATAAACCTACTTCGCCGCTTTTTCTTACCTGATGTATTTCATATTCATGCTCAGTATTAAGGTATAATTTTTCGCTTATCAGCTTAGATGGCGATGATGGCACAAGCACTTCTGTACATAAGTTTGATGCGCCTATAAATGTATTTAAAACAGACTGTTCATTAATATTATCTACAAAAGTAAGGTATAAGTTGCCGCTTTCTGTGCGGACTTTTAGTATTAGATAAAGCAAATCTTTTGCTTTCACTGTTTTTTTGCGTATTCCTGGTTTCTGCTCGTATTCTATATATGCTTTTTCAAACTCTTTTCCGTAAGTGCAGTTTAAAAGGGGCGTATCTTTTGGGTCAAATAATGTAATATCTGCATCATGTTCAACTCTTTCTTTAAAAAGGTTGTGTATGCGGATAGAATACATTATTTTTCTGGCTCTTGTATCTTCTGTGCCGCCTGCATCTTTTAACATTACCATATCCTGCACATCATAATGCCAGAAAGGAAATGTAACAACACATGAACCTTTTCTTTTATTCTGCTGGTTAAAAGCAGAGATAGTCTGTTCAAGCCGTTTGATAAATGGTACAGGGCCGTCTGATATACCGTTAAATGATGCTATTTTTGAGCCTGAGCAGCGTATATGTGATACATCGTATGCAATCCCCCCTGAAAATTTAGAATACAGCGCCACATTACCATCAGTCTGATTTAAGCTCCATGTATCATCATCAGGAGTGTTTAATACGCATGATGCAAGCTGAGGATTTTTATATCCGCTGTTCATTATACGTGGTGTTGCAAATGTTATTTTATGCAGGCTCAGCATATCATAAGTTTCTTTTATAAACTGCATACGCTTTTTCTTATCATCATTATAAAAAGAATACATTGCTGCAATCATATATGTAATCTGCGGAAGTTCTAGTTTTTTATTTTTTATGCTTTTGCAGTATTTTGTGAAAAATGTATTTAATGCTTTATATGTAAATATAAAATCTCTGTCAGGCACAATCATTTCATTTAATAAATCTATTTCCTTATGGGAAAAGGAGTTTATAAATTCTTTTGAATAAATACCAGCTTTCACGCCTTTTTCAAGCACAACTTTAAGCTCTGGGTATAGCCCTGTTTTTTTAAGCCCGTAAGTTTCTTTATATATTTTCATTAAATAAAGCTTTTCTGCAATCTCATCATATTCTGTATATATTGGGCTGATATTATTAACTGCTGTTGTAATTAAAGCATCGTATAAATCAGTGATTTTCATTTTATTATTTATTTTAATATTTAAGTCTTTTAACAGCTTATCAACAAAGGCAGTTTTTCCACCTGCTGCCCAGGAAGTAACTTTTCTTAATTTTTCTTCGTTATATGGTTCTTCTCTGCCGTCTCTTTTTATTATTATATGTTTTTTACCCTCTGTAAGTATTACCATAAATCACCTATAAGTCATTTTTAAGAACGCCTTTTTGATAAGATGTGTTTGATGTTTCCTGTAATGCGGCGTTTTGTTTGTTAATATTTCTATAATTATTAAACCATTCAATAATATCTGTTTTTTCTTCTTTCATATAAGGGTTATCATTAATGCCTATATCTTTTAGGCGTATATTTGCCCAGTATTTAATAAAATTTTCAGAAATTTTACTGTTTATGCCTGCTACCTCATGGTTATCAAAAAGGTATTTTGCCCATTCTATTTCCTGCTGCACAACTTCTTCTGCTAAACTTAACGCTTCCTTTTTAAAAAAGCCCTTATCAAAAAGATGCTTAAAACCTTCCTGCTCATCCTGGAATAAAATATTTAATATATGTTTGCCAGTAACCACATGGACAGATAATTCATCATGGGCAATCAGCTTAATAGTTTTTGTAAAGCCAGAAATTGCGTTATTGTAGCTGTTATTTATAATAAATGTAACGAGAAATGAAAAAGGAAATTTTATGCCCTCTAAAAAATATATTCCTAAAAGCAGGCTTAAAAGTGATTTCTTTTTATCATCAGGATTAATATTTTTATTATCAGATAAGCAGACAGATATAACATTTTCAAAAAGCATACACTCTTTTTCCATGCGTTTTTTTACAAACTCATCATTATAAACTAAATCCAGCGTTTCAGCTGCCTGATATCCAAAAACTTCTGAAAGTCCGTAAGAATATGATTCTGCATGTATTGCTTCTTCTATTGCTATTCTTGCATATAAAAGATTCCAAATAGAGCTTGTTACAACTCTGCTCATAACAAAGCTTATACCGCTTGTAACGCCGCTGTCCATTAATGTCTGGTATGCAATGTTCAGCTTAAAGGCGCGTTTTGCATCTTCTGGCAGGCTTTGAAACCTTGTTTTATCAGATTTAAAATCTATTTCTTTTGTAAACCATGTGTTCCCTTCGCTTGCCTCTTTTAATTTTCTTGCTATATCGTGTGTAATATTATCTATACGGATATAATGGCCAAACTCACCAAAAAATATTTTTTCTTTTTCCGGTTTAAAAGAGATATCTAATACCTTATTGTTCATAAACTACTTCCTTATAATTTATTAATAGATAATTAAACCAGACAGAATATGTAGGATTTAAACGAGCGAGGTCAATGCACGAATAAAATATTCTGTCTGGTCTTATAAAAATGTATGATTTTAAAAAAGAATGTTAAATAGAATAGTAACTCACGAGCTTCCCTCCGAAGAATAAAATACGAGTAAGCATATCCTGACTTGCTTTCAACCTCTACCCGCCTTCCCGAAAAACAGTGGCATAATGGGCTTTGTCTAGCATACAGTTGCGGGGGCAGTGCAGGCATCTCACCTGCTTCCGCTTAACTCTGATTACTTTTTTATCAGAAAAAATTTATATATTCAAGCAGAAATTTTTTTATATGTTTTAACTGCTTGATGAATAAATATAAAAAACTTAATGCGCCAAAGAATGTCGTATTTAGATATTGTAAAATCTAAAAACGATTGCGAAAAATGATATAAATA
>DXAQ01000163.1 GCA_019116905.1 Candidatus Mucispirillum faecigallinarum
TATTTATATCATTTTTCGCAATCGTTTTTAGATTTTACAATTAAAAAAATAAAACATATATAATAAGCATATAAAGGTATTATTTATAATGTTTTTTAGCTCATTTTGATATCTTTTCTGTATTCTTCTTCTAAATTAATATCTTGGAAAGTCTGCATATTATTCATTATATCGCATGCGTTTTGTATAATCTGCATAGCAATAGGACAGCCGCTGCCTTCACCTAATCTCATGTGAAGATTAATCATTGGTTCAAGCCCTAAAAACTGCACTGCCTGCATATATGCTGGTTCTTCTGATAAGTGAGAAGTAAACATAAAATCTGCAGTTTTTTCATTAATATTATAGGCAGCAAGTGCAGCCGCAGCAGAAATAAGGCCGTCTATTACAACAGGTATTCTATAATAAGCAGCCCCTAAATATAAGCCAGTCATAGCAGCAATATCAAGACCACCAACGCAGGATAGCACTTCCAAAGGTTCTTTATGAAATAAATCATAATCCATTAAAGCATGCCTTATAACATTTCTTTTAGTTTCAAGCTGTTCATCTTTTAAGCCTGCTCCTCTGCCTACAAGTTTTTTATCGCTGCTTTTAATAAACGCCATAATGCAGGCAGCAGCAGTTGTGGTATTTGCCATACCTATTTCCCCGTTGCCTATTATATCATAGCCATTAACGTATGCGTATTTTGCATATTCTATGCCTGTTTTTATCGCTTTTATTACAATATCCATAGGTATAGCTTTTTCTTTCATAAAGTTATTTGTTCCATTAATCATTAAGTTTCTATTATCTATATTTTTATGATTAACTCCGCCTTTTATACCCATATCTATTAATTTTAAATCAGTATTGCAGCTTTTAGTAATAGTATTAATACCTGTGCCTATATTATCAGCGTAACTTAATATTAATGTTTTTGTAAAATACTGGGGAGACGCTGCCACACCTTCTTCATATATGCCGTTATCTGCACCAAAAAGAAAAAGTATTCTTTTTTCTGCCTTATTATTTATTTTTCCAGTAATACCTGCAAGTTTTATGCTTATTTTTTCCAAAGTGCCTAAACTTCCCTTTGGTTTTAAAAGATTATCCTGCCTTGTTTGTGCTTTTTCTACAGCATTACTGTCTGCGCCTTTTATATTATTTATTATATTTTCTAATTCTTTCATATATCACCTTGGAAATGCCTGATAAATCATAGCGTTGACTATTGCAGCAGCTACATTTGAGCCGCCTTTTCTGCCAAGTGCTGTAATATTTGGAATATTATGCTTAATAATTAACTCTTTACTTTCTACCACATTAACAAAGCCCACAGGGCATGCAATAATAAGCTCTGGGTTTAATTTTCCTGCATTAATAAGTTCATCTATTTTTATAAGAGCAGTAGGGGCATTACCTATTGCAAAAATAAGTGGTTTATTAATTTTGGCAGCTTTTTCTATTGCGCATTGTGCTCTTGTAACACCTTTTTCTTTTGCATCAAGCGCCACATCATCATCAGCTATAAAGCAGTATGCCTCATTTCCGCCTTTTTTAAGACCTGCCTTATTAATACCAGCCAGCGCCATATTTGTATCTGTTACTATAACACAGCCTTTTTTTAAGGCTTCAATACCTTTTTCCACAGCATTATAGTTAAAAACAAGATTTTTTTTATATTCAAAATCAGCACTTGTATGAATTACTCGTTTTAATACAAGCAGCTCTTTTTCATTAAAATTTGTTTCTCCTAATTCTTCCGTTATTATCTCAAAACTTCTTTTTTCTATATCCATTGGTTTTAAAAATTCAAGCATACTTCACCTTACATTTCTATTCCTTTTCTAGCGTTTATCCCTTTATCCATTGGGTGTTTTATTTTTTTCATTTCAGTAATATAATCAGCTATTTCCATTAATTCTTCACCTGGGTTTCTGCCTGTCATTACAACTTCTAAATTTTTTGGTTTATTATTTAAAAACTCCATAACCATTTCTCTATCAATATGATTGCCAGCATAAGCGCCAATAAGTTCATCACATATTAATATTGTTTTATCACCGTCGCCTTCTACTAATGATGTAACTTCTTTAAATAGTTTATCCTGCTCTATTTTTAAAAGTTTTAATTCATCTTCATTCATTTCCCAGGTAAAGCCTTTTGGTTTAGTGATTCTATGAACTTTTATACCTAATTTTTCAAAGCTTACAAGTTCGCCGCTTGGGGAAGTTTTTAAAAACTGAGAAAAAATCACTTTAAACCCGCTGCCAAAACTGCGAACGGCAAGCCCAACAGCAGCTGTTGTTTTACCTTTATTTTCGCCACAGTATATGTGTATTAATCCTTTATCTTTTGCCATAGTTTACTCCTTTTTCTAGTATTTCATATATTTTATTCATATTCAGGTTTGCTTTTATCATATCTGCAAGCCTGTCATATTCTTTATTTTTTAATTCTTTTATATTATAATCTTCAGCCTTTTTATTTATGCCTTTTTCATGCATTAATTTATCTACTATTCTTTTTACAACCTGATTATCAAATACGCCGTGAATATATGTGCCTAAAATATTTTTTTCAGCAAGCCCGTCTTTTTTTGTATTACCAAAACTGTCTTTAATATCAGAAATAAAATTATTATCTGAATAAGTTTTTCCCATGTGTATTTCATAGCCTTGAAATGGTGCACCATTTAAAAATGAAAAATAACCTGTAATATGATTAAAGCATCCCTCTACTACTGTTCTTGTTTTTTCACTTTCAAAAATTGTTTCTGCTTTTAAAAGATTAAGTCCTGCCACTTCGCCGCCTGATTCCATATTTTCTGGGTCTTTAATAATACTTGTAAGCATTTGATAGCCGCCGCATACTCCTATTATTCCTTTACCAGTTTCTGCATGCTGCATAATTTTTGTAATAAGCCCTGAACTTCTTAAAAAGCGCATATCATCAATAGTATTTTTTGTGCCTGGTATGATTAATAAATCAGGCTCCCCAAAATCTAATGTATTATTAATATATCTCACACGCACTTCATCATAATATTCAAACACTGCAAAATCAGTAAAGTTTGAAATACGCGGAAGCCTAATTACTGCTATATCAATTATGCCTTTCTTATTATTCTGCAGTTTTTCAGATAAGCTGTCTTCTTCATCAATATTAAATTTTTCAAAGGGCAGCACTCCTAAAACGTTTATGCCTGTTAAATCTTCTATCTGCTTTAAGCCTGGCTCTAATATACTTTTATCCCCTCTGAATTTATTAATAATAAAGCCTTTAAAAAAGTTTTTATCTTCTTTTAAAAGCTCTACTGTGCCATAAAGAGATGCAAATACACCGCCCCTGTCAATATCACCTGCTAAAAGCACAGGAGCGTTTGCAATTTTTGCCATGCCCATATTTACAAAATCATTATTATTTAAATTAATTTCAGCAGGACTTCCTGCCCCCTCTATTACTATTATATCATATTCGCAGTTTAAACTTTCATAACTTTCTTTTATATTTTTAATAAATTTATGCTTTACTTTAAAATATTCTGCAGCTGTCATATTGCCGTAAACTTCACCGTTAATAATAACCTGGCTTATTTTACTGCCTGTTGGTTTTAATAATATTGGGTTAAACCTAACATCTATATCCTGATAAGCACACTCTGCCTGTACTGCCTGTGCTCTGCCTATTTCAAGACCTTCTTTTGTAATATAAGAATTAAGTGCCATATTTTGAGATTTAAAAGGGGCGGTTTTATAACCAGCATTGGCAAATATTCTGCATAAACCTGCGCTGATAAGGCTTTTTCCTACATTTGATGATGTGCCTTGTATCATAATACATTTAGCCATAGATTATTTCCTTTAACGCATTAATAAGTTTAGTATTATCTTCATGTTTTTTTACAGCTGCCCTGTAATACCCTTTTTCAAGCCCGTTATAATTTGAGCAGTCCCTTATTAATATACCGTATTTTTCAAGTTTTTCTTTTAAATCATCATAAGTGCAGTAAAAAAATATATAGTTTGCTTTTGAGCCGTATATTTTAAAACCAAATGCTGTAAAATTTTCAATTATATATTTTTTTTCTTTTTCTATATATTCTATTGACTGCCTTATAAAATCTTTATCAGAAAGTGCAGCAATACCGCACCTGTAAGCAGGCATAGACACTCGCCATTCAGGCATAATATCTTCAAGCTTATCTATTATATTTGCACATGTTACTGCATACCCAAGTCTAAGCCCTGCAAATGAATAAGTTTTTGTAAACGCTTTTATTATAATTAAATTATCGTGTTTTTTTATTAAAGGAACGGCACTTTCATTATCACAAGATAAATCCATAAAACATTCATCTACTACTAAATAAGCATGCTCCTGCCTGCAGATTTCAGCTGTTTTTTCTATAAATTCTCTGCTTATTATATTTCCAAGTGGATTATCTGGATTTGTTAAAAAAACTAAATCTTTTCCCTTAATATAATCAAAAAAATCATCCTGTATTAAAAAATTATTTTCTTTTAAAAGATAATATTCATGCACATTACAGCCAGCAAGTGATTTTTTATATTCACTAAACGCAGGTGCAGTAATAAGAGCGTTTTTTGGTTTTAAAAGTATAGGAATATACCTGATAAGTTCGCTTGCCCCATTAGATACACATATATTATCTATTAATACATTTTCATTTTCTGATATTTTTTTTCTTAACTCTTTATAATCATAGGGCGGATAAGCAAAACATTCTTTATAAGATTCAACAAACGCATTTGTTACTTCAAGCGGTGAAACTAGAGGATTTAAGCTGCTTGAAAAATCAACAGGGTATCTGCCATATTTTTCATAAAAGCTAAATATATCGCCACCATGTGTATAGTTTTTACTCATGCACTATAAGCCAACATTAATAATAGTTAATACTGCAAACTTAGCAAGTATCATTAAAACAAGAGCAAGCACTGATACAATAGTCATAAGCATACATGATTTAGGTATATCTTCCATATTTGGTTCTTCTATATCATCGCCAATATATTTTTTATCAACTTTTTCGCCAAAATATGAGGCAGGCCCCCCAAGCTGAATACCTAATGCACCAGCCATAGCAGCCTCAGGATAACCGCTGTTTGGGCTTGCATGGTTCCACCTGTCTCTAAGTAATATTTCATAAGATTTTTTATAGTTAAACCCAGAAAGCAGTGCAGCAAGCACATATAAAAAGCCTGTTATTCTTGCAGGTATAATATTTAATATATCATCAAGCCTTGCTGCAACTTTTCCAAAATACATATATTTTTTATTTTTATATCCTATCATAGAATCAAGGGTGTTTACTGCTTTATAAAGCATACCAAAGCTTGCCCCGCCTATAAGCATATAAAAAAGTGGAGCAACAACACCATCGTTAGTGTTTTCTGCAACACTTTCAACTGATGCTTTAATAACATCTTTTTCGTCCATATTTTCTGTATCTCTGCCTACTATATGGCTTAATTTCTTTTTAGCATTAGTAAGAGAGCCAGTAGAAAGCTCAATATATACTTTCATAGCTGCCTCTTTTAATGAACCAAGAGCAAGTATTTGGAAACATAGAAATATTTCTACTATTATACCAAGAATTATATTTATGCTGTAAAATATACTTAGTATAATGTATGGCACTATAAAAGATACACATACAACAAATAATGTAAGAATAGTTCCTGCAATTAATTCGGCTGCCTTACCTTTTCTAAATATTTTTCTTAAAGTTATTTCCCCGTATTTAATAAGTTTGCCGATAAATACAACAGGGTGAGGTATACCTTTTGGGTCTTTAAAAATTAAGTCTAAAACAAAAGCAATAATAAGCATTAATCCTATTTTCATAAAAACACGTCCTGCACTAATTTGTGCTATAATTTTTCTATAATAATTAATTCTTTTGTATCACTATTATAATGAGCTTTATACCCCTGCCCATTATCTACATGGTAATGATAAATATCGTTACTTTCACTGCAAAGCATAGCAAATAAAGCCATAATCACGCCGCCATGGCATACAAGCACTGCATTATTCATATTTTTTTCATTCATTTCTTCAATCATTTCAAAAAATGCTTTTAATACACGCCTGCTAAACTCTATACCGCTTTCTCCATTTGGGATTTTTGATTTACCTTTTGTTTCTCTAAAATGTACATATTCTGCTAAATGGGAAAGTTCATCATGGGTTTTTCCTTCAAATATGCCAAAATTCATTTCACGCATATCTTTTATTACATTAAATGTATCATCAGGAAATATAATATTACTTGTTTCTATACAGCGTTTCATAGGGCTTGTAAAAATTATATCTTTATCAATATGCTCACTTTTTCCAGCCCATTTTTCTTCAATTTTTTTTCTTCCCTCTGCTGATAAGGGTAAATCAGTAGAGCCAACAAACCTGCCTTCTGTATTATATTTTGTCTGCCCATGGCGGATAAAATAAATAGTTTTCATATATTTTCACCCCTTTATTATTGAAGGTATACCATAATATACTCTAATTACTTTTGTGCAGTGAGCGCTTATGCTTGATAATATTCTGCCAGTATATTCTCTCATTTTCATATCTATTTCATTCAAAGGCACAATGCCACTGCCTACTTCGCTGCATATTACTACTTCCATATTTGATGAAATAATATTTTCTATAATTTTATTATAATCATTAATGCCTGATTCTATCATTCTTCTAATAAGTAAATGCAGGTTATAAATTCCTTTTTTACTAAAAGCATCATCAAATGAACATTCTGCTCCGTTTTGAAAATCACTTTTATTTAAATTATAGTGATTTAATGCAAAATCAAGCTTTGAGTTATATGCTCCCCCAATGATTAATTCCATAAAATCTGCCTGAATATGCTGAAAAGTAAAAGGGCTGATATTTCATAAATGCAGATACTAAACCCTGCTAAATCCCCAGAAATACCGCCAAATACTTTCTTAAAATACTTAATAAGTATAATAGAAATTATTACTAAAATCAATAAGAGTATTATTACAAACTTATAATTTATTAATATATAAGTTAAAAAAAACAGCACAAAAGTTACTGCAAAAGTATATATTAAAAGTAATTTTTTATTTTCCTTTGATGAAAATATATATAAAAGCCCTTTATTCTGCGATGATGGTATAAAAGCTATTAAATAAAGCACAAAAAGTCGGCTTATCATAAATATTAAAATAAATATAAATACAGGCAGGTTTTTATTAAACATATTTTCAAAGCCTGCAAAAAGCAGTATAATATAAAGAATAGTATATATTACAGCAAAGGCGCCTGTATGGGCATCGCTTAAAACCTGCCTGCGTTTTTCAATATCGCCGTGGCAGAAAACTGCATCCATTGTATCTGCATAACCGTCAAGATGAATACCCCCTGTAAAAAGTATTAATGCAGCAGTAGATAAAGCAGCATATAAAATAGATGATATATTAAAATAAACAGCAAAAATATATATAAGATATTCAATTAACCCAAGCATAATACCTATAAGGGGCAGCATAAAGAAAATATATTTCATATTTTTATTATCCCATGATATTTGAGGTACAGGGATTGTAGTATACATTGATAAGCATATTAAAAAACTTTTTATAACACCCATTTTTCACCTTTATGATATATTGAAATACCTGCAACCACTTCAATTACAGCATCTGCTTTTTCTGCTATATAACATGCTGCCTTATTTAGTATTTTCATATATTTATACACTTCTTCATCATACTTTACAGCGCAGCAGGAAATATCATTTGTAACAAATATTATATTTTTGCTGTTACTTATTAAGTAATCAATATCTTTATAAAATGTTTCTTCATTTCCGCCTTTATATAAATGGTTTGCTGCTAAGTTTGAAAGGCACTCTAAAAGTATAATATTATAATCTGATATATTAAGGTTTTCATAATCTTTTTCTTTTTCTATTGTTTCAAAGCCTTTGCCCTGCCTCATCAGCCTGTGTTTTTCAATACGTTTTTTTGCCGTTATACTTTCATTTTCCATAGTTGCAAGGTATAATTTTCTGCCCACATAAGAGCATGATATATTTTCAGCAAATAATGATTTACCACTGCCTGATGAGCCAGATATAAGGTATATCATTATAACGCCCTGTTAAAATGGATTGCTTTTATAATAAACCTTTCTGCCAGTTTTAAGTTAGATAAAAAATATAAGTGTGGATAGCCTGCATATACATGGTCTAACAGTAAAACCCCCTGCCAGCTACGTGAGCTTTTAGGTTTTCTCATAATGCAGTCGTTATAATCTTCATCTATTATAGAATAATGAAACTCATGGGCAGGCACATTTTCACCTTTTTTTAAAAGCATACTGTCTTTATTAGCAAATACATTAACGTATCCAAAATTTTGCAGTTTTGTTGTCATTTTGCAGCTGCCTTTAATTAAAGATGCCATTTCAAAATTATCTATACTTTGGCTTATATACATAAACCCGCCGCACTCTGCAATAAGGGGTATTTTATTATAATATGCTTTTTGCAGTGATGAAATAAAACTTTTATTTGCTCTTAACTGCTCTGCGTAAAGTTCTGGATAGCCTCCATAAAAAATAAGCCCATCAAGATTTTTTGGCAGTTCTTTATCAGAAAGCGGAGAAAAATAAATAATTTCTGCCCCCATTTTTTCTAATACTTTTAAATTATCTGCATAATAAAAACAAAAGGCGTTATCTTTTGCCACACCTATTATGCATTTTCCTATTAAATTTATTTCCTGCTTATCATATTCTAAATCTGGAGTATTTTCTGCGATTTTTAATAAATTATCTAAATCAATACTGATTTCTAACTGGCAGGCAATTTTTTCAATAATATTTTCAATATCTGCCATTTCATCTGCTGTAATAAGCCCTAAATGACGGCTCTTTAATGTGCAGTCTGCCATTTCTGGAATATAACCTAATACCTGCACATTCAATTCTGATTCTATCATATTTTTATATACTGGGTATGATGATTTAGTAACTCTGTTTAATATAATACCCTTTATATTATTTTTCTTATAATTAAGCATACCGCTTATTAATGCTTTTAAAGTGGCAGATTTACCTTTTGCATCAACTATTATTATTACTGGTGTATCTGTTACCATACTTATATTATAAGCTGATGCGTCAGATGTAAAAGCTATGCCGTCATAAAACCCCATAACACCCTCTATAACTGCAATATCTTCTGTATCTGACAGTATATTTTTAACAGTATTTTCACTTGATAAAAATAAGTCAATATTTCGTGCAGGTATATTTAAGGCTTTTGTATGGAACATTGTATCAATATAATCAGGCCCGCATTTATATGATGATACTTTCAACCCTTTTTTCTGTAAAAGCCGTAAAAGCCCCATAGTAAATGTAGTTTTACCACTGCCGCTGCCAAAAGCAGAAATTAATATACGGTTAACTTTCTTCTTCATTATAAAGCCTGCCTGTTATTATATATACAGGGTTATTGCCCATCATCATGTGATATGGACCTGCTTTTTTTGATTTAGCACTGTTTATGCATACAATATCTGGCTCAATATTATAATCTTTAAAAGCATCAACTGATGCTGCAAGGGTTTCTAATGTAATAGCAGTTACAGTAATTTTTACAAACTTATTTTTTTCATAAACTATTTTAAAAATATCTTTTATAGTTTTAGAGCTGCCCCCAATAAATACTTTATCAGGCGCTGGAAGATTATGTAATATTTCAGGAGCAGTGCCTTTTATGCTTATTACATTAAAACGTTTTAAGTTTCTTTTATTAGTATTTATAAGCTCAAAGGCCTCATCTTCTTTTTCTATGGCATATACTAAGCCTTCGCTTGCATAACCTGCAAACTCAATAGCGCAGCTGCCTGTACCTGCCCCCACATCATAAACTACGTCTTTTTCTTCTATGCCTAGATAACATGCAGAAAGCCACCTGATATCCTCTTTCGTCATAGGCGCTTTGCCGCGTATAAAATCGCTGTCCCTTAAATTATTTGCTGTATTTACATATTCTTTATTATAAATAAGCAAAACTGTTAAACTTTCAAACTGATAATCAAGCATATCTTTTATATTGCCAGATATTATGCGTTCATTTGCGCAATGCAGGTTTTCACCAGCATACACATACACATAATCAAGGCCGGCATCATATATTGCTTTTATGATTTTACCTGCATTATTTTCGCCGCCTGTAAGCATAAATGTATATTCGTTATAGCTTACATACCCTAATGGAGAAATATTTCTGCCATGCACTGATACTGCTTTTATATTATGGTTTATAATTTTTAAAGCTGAAAGAAAATACTGCATAGAGCTTATTCCTGGCACAAGCTCAATATTATATTTATCTTTAAATTTTTCAGTTATTTTTTTTGCAATGCTGTAAAAAAGCACATCACCTGAAACTAAAAGTGATATATTATCTGCTCCCTCTTTTTCAAGAGTTTCTTCTATTTCAGAATATTTTGGAGCAAAAATATTTTTATTTAATATTTTATACTGCTCAAAAAGCCTTACGCTTCCGTAAACTATATCTGATTTTTTAATTATATTTGCGGCATACTCTGTTAAATCTTCAATATGCCCCATTCCTGCGCCAATTATATATAAATTCTGCATTATACTATAACACTTCCTTAATTCTATCACAAAGCACATCGGCAATTCGTTTATCTGCCCCAAGGGTTTTACCCATAGATATTTTCATATCTTTATGGTTTTCAAGATATGCTTTTATTTCTTCTGGTATATCTTTTATTATATGCATACCGTCAAAAAGAAAATACGGCACAACAACTATTTCATTAACACCTTTTTCTCTTAATAAATCTAACCCTTTTTCTAAATTTACATCGCAAAACTCCATATACGCATGTTCTACAATTATATCAGGCATATTATCCTGCACCATTTTAAATACCTGCTCCATAGTATCAAGAGTTTCTTTTCTTCTGCTGCCGTGAGCTATAATTAATATTCCTTTCATTTTTTACTGCTCCATTTCTTTTATTTTTTCTATTAAGCTTTCAATATCTGCCCTTTCTGACATATAAGCCTGCATATTATATTTTTTTGCTGTATCGTAAGTCATTTGACCAATACATACAGCTTTTACGTTTCTAAAATCTTCCATATCTGCAGCCTGCACAAACCCATTTACTGCGGCGCTGCTTGTAAAAGCTGTTACTACCCCTTGATTAATATATTCTTTTAATGGCAGAATATAATCAAATGGCAGATATTCTATTTTATAAGCTGATACTTCTTTAATATCGCTGCATTTTTCTTTTAATGTATCTCGTAATATTTCATCATTTTCTGCATAAATTAATGCTTTTTTACCGTTTATATTTAATTTATTTATAGATAAAGCTAAACTTTCAATAGAATATTCAAAAGGAGAAACATCTGCATTAATGCCGTATTTTTTTAACTCCTGCATACATGTTTTACCAAAAGCTGCAATTATTATTCCATTTAAAGCGCGGCTGTCTTTTCCTGCCCTTATAAGCTCTTTAAAAAAATACGGCACGCTGTTTTTACTGGCAAAAATAATCATTTTATAATCATGAATATTTTTAACTAAATCTACCATATTTTTATTATCTTCTATTTCTTTTAACTGCATACAGGCAAAATCAATAACTTCTGCGCCGTAATTTTTTAATTTTTCACTTAATATATTATTAGAATTTAGAGCGTGAGGCACAATCACTTTTTTAGAAAACAGCTTTGATTTACTAAACCATGCAAACTTATCACCTAAGGCGCATACTTTACCTACTGCAATAACAGCAGGGCTTTTAAGCTGAAATTTTTCTGCATCTTTTATCATATTATCAAGTGTAGAAATAAGAGTTCGCATATTAAAGCGTGTGCCGTTTTCCACTGCTGCGCAAGGTGTATTTTTATCCATTCCAGCTTCAAGCAGTCCATTTATAAGCTGGTTTAAAGTAGATACCCCCATATAAAATAAAATAGTGCCTTTTGTATCTTTTAATGCATTAAAGTCAATATTTTCAACTAAACCGTCTTTTGCATGCCCTGTAACAAAATGAATTGATGATGCAAAATCTCTGTGAGTTACTGGAATTCCTGCATAAGCAAGGGCAGAAACAGCAGAAGTAATGCCTGGTATTACTTCAAATTCAATATTATTTTCAGTTACCAGTTCTAATTCTTCACCGCCTCTGCCAAAAACAAATGGGTCGCCACCTTTAAGGCGCACTACATTTTTACCTTCCATTGCTTTATTAAGTAGAATTTTATTAATTTCTGGCTGAGGGATATTATGGTGGTTCATCACCTTGCCTACATTTATTAATTCTGCACTTTCTGGGCTTAATAATAAAATATCTCGTGAAACAAGCCTGTCATATACTACAACATCAGCCTGTTTTAAATATTCAAGCCCTTTTACAGTAATAAGTCCTTTATCCCCTGGTCCTGCCCCAATTAATGTTACTCTGCCTTTTTTGTTATTCATAATATTTTCCTTAGTTTTTCTGCATAATCTTTTGCATTTTTATGGTTTATTCCCTCTTTTGATATGAGACCACATATTATATCATTATTTTCTATTACAGCAGGGAAATAGAAATTATTATCACTTTTATCTGCTGCATTATTATAATATTTTATTCCTGCATTTTTTGCTGTTTCTATTACATTTTTATTTACTTCCTGATTATCTGTTGCAGCTATTACCATATCACAGTTTTTTATATCTTCTTTATTAAATTCTTTAATAATAATATTAACATTACTAATTTCAGATTTTACTTCTTTTGTAATAACAGTAATATCTGCTCCAAAATTTTTTAGCATATTTATACGCCTTGCTGCGATTTTGCCTGCACCGACGATAACTACTTTAAAATTTTCAATATTTATAAATACAGGAAAATACGCCATTATTTACTCTTTTCTATATATTTTTCATATATTATTTTTTTTAATTCTTCTATGTTATAACCTTTTATTTTTTCTATAGGTCTGCCAATAATTATAAGTTCTGCCCCTGCTTTTTGCGCAGCTGATAATTTTTCATCAAAGCCACCTGCCTTACCTGTATCTTTTGTTACTAAATATTTACCATTAATATGCTTTAATGTGGCAATATTCATTTCTTCTGAAAAAGGACCCTGCATACATATTATATTTTTTAAGGTATATCCTAAATCTAGTATATTTTTTATAACATTTACATCTGGCAGCACTCGTGGGAAAAGCCTTGCCATATCGCCTATCTCTTTATATTTTGCAAGCTCTTTACTGCCTGTTGCAAGCAGTATATTTCCCTCTTTATCTTTTAAATATTCTGCTGCCTTTTCTATGGTTTCAAATAATATACCGCCGCCATGATATGTGGAAGGTCTTAAAAGCCTGTAATAAGGCACATTTTTTTCTTCTGCACTTTTATATAAATTTTCTGTAACAATAGATGCATAAGGGTGAGTTGCATCAATTATTATAATATTTTCATCTTTTTTTCTTTCAAGCAGGCTGCATATTTCTTCATAAGATAATCTACCAGCATGGGCTTTTATATACTGCATTTCAGGCAGCACTGCAACGCCGTATTCTGTGGCAGTATACACATCTGCATTTATTTTATTTTCATTAAAAAAAAGTGAGATTTCTCTGCCTTCTGTTGTTCCTGCAAATATAAGGGGCTTTATCATATTCCTTTATAACCTCGTGGTGTAACCAGCTGATTTTTAATTAATTTTGTAGTGCTGTTGCCTATTATAATTAAAGTAAACATATCTGCCTGGAAATCTTTTAACTCTTTAAAAGTTAATATTCCTTTTTCTTCGTTCTCCCTTTCACAGTTTCTAACGTATCCGCATAATGTGTTTTCATCAATATGTTCTGCCATTATTTCACATGCTTTTCTTAAATAATCTGCACGTTTTTTGCTGGACGGATTATATATTGCAATAATAAATTCAGCCTCAGATGCTGCTTTTAATCTTTTTTCTATTTTTTCCCAGGGCGTTAATAAATCACTTAATGAAATCACTGCAAAATCATGAGTTAAAGGTGCCCCAAGTTTTGCAGCTGCTGCTAAAACTGCGCTTATCCCTGGTATTACTTCAATCTCCACATCACTTTTTTCTGCCATTTCTATTAAAAGCCCTGCCATGCCATATACTCCTGCATCGCCGCTTGAAATCATAGATACAATACTGCCTTCCTCTGCCTTTTTCACAGCCATTTCACACCTTAAAGCCTCCTGCTTCATAGGCGTTACTATTACTTCCTTATCTTCTAATAAATTTGATATTAAATCAGTATATACTCCATAACCTGCTACAACACTGCTTTCTTTTATTGCTTTTAATGCTCTTTCTGATATTAAATCTTCCTTTCCTGGCCCTGTACCTATACAGTATATTTTACCTTTCATAATTTCTCCCTTTTAAAAACTGCCATGCCATAACTTATAACTTACTGCAATAGTAAACCCGTTTTCACTTGTTTTCTTTACTATTAGCTTTGTTCCGCCGTAACATACTGATGCTCGCTCACATACATTATCTACACCAGTTATATTTTTTACAAAATTTGAAGATGAAAAATCCCCCTGCATTTCTGCAAGTTCATTAGCAGGATATGTAATAAATGGCACATTTAATTCTTCTGCCAGTTTTATTATTGCTTTTTCATCTTTTTTTATATCAATACTTGTTATAGCAAGTATTTTTCGTTTATCTATATTATTTTCTTTTAATATTCGTTCTGCAAAATCTTTTAAATTACTATATTCTGCCCCTTTTCTTGCTCCAATACCTAAAACGTATTCCTTTGGTATTAAGTTCATTGTATATTGAAATGGTTTTTCTTTATCATCATTTCCTATAACTATTCCGCATTTGCACTGCGTATCTGCAATAATACCCTTAGGCATGCTGCCCAAAACTTCATAATGAGAGATAAAGCCTACATTTTCGTTATTTAATATTCTTGATGAAACTTCTTTAATCATAGGTATATCATCAATATATAAATTATTTTTACATGCCCACACATCTACTGCAAATTTTTTATTCCTGTCTGTTGCAGTAGTAATCACAGGTTCTGCAGAAATATGTTCGGCTATTTCTTCTGCCATTTGGTTTGCTCCGCCAATATGACCAGAAAGCACAGGGATAACATATCTTCCAGTATCATCTAAAACAATAACTGCTGCATCCTTATCTTTTGATATAATGCATGGTGCAACTGCTCTAACAGCTATACCTAAAGCAGAAATAAATATTATGGCTTTACTTTGATTAAAAATACCAGATACAAATGATTTTATATCTTTATCAAGCAGTTTTATATTTTCATCACCATATTTTCCATATACTTCTGCATCAGGGTATAAATTTTTAAGCTTTAAACTTAATTCTGCCCCATTTTTAGTAAATGATATTATATATATTTTATCCATTAGTGCCTTTTCTAAATTCATGAGTAAAGGAGCCGTCATATAGTTTTGAACGGTTATATTTATCCCCTAAAAAATCACCTGCAAGCACAAGAGCAGTTTTTGATATGCCGTTTTCCTTACCTGCTTTTTCAAGGTTTTCTAATGTTGTTACTACTTTCTTTTCATCATCCCATGTGGCTTTATAAACTATTACGCATGGCGTAGTTTTATCGTAGCCGCCTTTTATTAATTCTTCTGACAGACTTCCAAGCATAGAGGCACTTAAAAATATTACCATAGACGCTTTATGTGATGCTAAAAGCTTTATATCTTCTTTTTCAGGCACAGGTGTTCTGCCTGCCATTCTTGTTAATATTACAGTTTGAGAAACATCAGGCAGAGTATACTCTGCATTAAGGCTTGCAGCTGCGCCTAAAAATGAGCTGACTCCCGGCACACTTTCAAAAGGAATATTTTTTTCTTTTAATATGTCAGACTGCTCTCTAACTGCCCCATATATGCTCATATCTCCAGTATGCAGGCGCACAACCATTTTATTATTTTTATGGCTTTCTTCCATTACGCCTATTACTTCTTCCAGCGTCATTGTGGCACTGTTATATATAACACATTCTTTTTTTGCATACTGCAAAAGTTCAGGATTAACAAGTGAACCTGCATAAATTATTACATCAGCTTTTTTTAAAAGTTCTGCACCACGTATAGTTATTAAATCAACAGCGCCAGGGCCTGCTCCTACAAAATAAACCATATATTACCTCTTAACTATTATTAGAGAAAAATAACTGCTTTCTTCTCCAACCTGATTAAAATCTTTATATATTTTTTCGTTTTCCATTCCGCAGTTTTCTACCATATAAGTTTTATCAGTTAAACCGCACTGATTTATTTCTTCTTTCACTTTTGATATATTTTTGCCGCTTTTCATTAAGACTTTATTGCAATCCATTCTTAAAAGCTCTTTATTGTCCTTATAACTGGCAGGGATAATAATAAGCGGCTCACTACCATCGCTTAGTGACATATTTAACCTGGCAGCACTTGCGCAAAATGAAGTAACACCTGGCACCATACATACTTCATACCCTTTATTTTCTATAATTCTATGGATATACATATATGTAGAATAAATTGATGGGTCCCCAAGTGTTGCAAAAGCTGTATTTTTACCCATATCTAAATATTTTATTATTTTTTCTGCTGATTCATTATGGCTTTTTTCTAAATGCTCCTTATCTTTTGTCATAGGCATAGTGCAGTAAATTATTTCTTTACCATTTATATAGTCTTTTATTATTTCATAAGCTCTGTTTTTACTAGATAAGCTGTCTGGAAGTGCAATCACATCTGCACTTTCTAATGTTTTTACTGCCTTTAACGTTAAAAGTTCTTTATCGCCTGGTCCTATGCCAACACCGTATAATATTCCTTTTTTCATTTCTAATCCTTAAAATATTTTATAAAATCAAGTGCGTTACTGCTGTATTTCCATGTGCTTTCTTTATTAGTAAAAACTATTACTTCACACTTTACTTTATTTTGCAGGCGCCTTGTAATATTTTCCATAATCTTATCTATTATTATTTCCCACACTTTTTCATGCAGGTTATATTTTATTAAAATATAATCTATCTCATCGGTTGTTACTGCATTAAATATTTCACTTATTATATTTTTATCAGCACCGCAAAGAGCAGCATAAGAGGCAAATATTTCATGGCGGCAGTCTGCATAACTTGAATGGGTATTCATTATACCCCCTGCCACTTTTGAAAGCTTGCCAGCATGGCCTATTATTAATACATGCTCTGGCTGTTTATATGCTAAATAATCAAGAGTATCCCCTATATAGTTTGATATTTTTATACCTTTATCTATATCTATACAAAATTTTTCAAGTGCTGCATCTCTGCCGTAGTTGCCAGGAGACAATAATATATTTTTTCTGCCCTGCTCCATTTGGCTGTCTATTTCAAGATAGATTGTATCAATTAAAGCTTTTTCGCTCATTGGCTCAACTATTCCTGTTGTGCCAAGTATTGATATACCGCCTATTATACCTAATTTTTCATTAAATGTTTTTTTAGCTGTTTCTTTGCCGCCTGTTGCAGAAATTATCACTTTAAAGCTTTTATCATATCCATAATTTAAGCATATTTTTTCCATTTCATAAGCTATCATTTTTCTAGGCACTGGGTTTATGGCAGCCTGCCCCACTTCTATTTTTAGCCCCGGTTTAGTAATTCTTCCTACTCCCTCTCCACCGTCAATTATTAAGCTTTCATAACCTTTATAAACTGCTGCCCTTATTTCTATGCCGTTTGTAACATCCGGGTCATCACCGCTTTCTTTTATAACTGCACATTCTGCATAATCATTAGTTTTTTTAAATTCTTTTATTTTTATTTTAAGTGTTGTGCCTTTTGGGGTATCTATATCAATATATTCATGCAATTCATCAGTTAATAAATATATAGCTGCTGCCTTTGCTGCCGCCTGAGCGCATGAGCCTGTAGTATAACCTTGCGCAAGTGTTTTACCTTTCTTAACTATTTTTTCCATTTACCAGCTCTTTTATGGCTTTTCTAGCCTTAGATATTGTATCAATACTTTCATCAACTGCCATATTATCATACTTTCTTAATATTTCCATTAAGTGAGCAATACGCGGCAGTCTTAAATCATACTGCCTTAATTCTTCTGCCTTACAAAATATTTCTTCAGGACTGCCCTGCATAACAACTCTGCCTTTATCAAGCACGTAAGCACTTGTGCAGTAAAGCGGCACAATATCCATTTCATGGGTTGCTATAATTATTGTAGTGCCTTTTTCCTGATTGATTTTTTTAAGCATTACAAGTATTTCATTTGCACCCATTGGGTCAAGCCCTGCTGTTGGCTCATCTAATATTATTAATTCAGGCTCCATAACAAGCACCCCTGCTATTGCCACACGCTTTTTCTGACCAAAGCTTAATGCATGGGTTGGCTTATCAATATAATCATACATTTCTACTTCTTTTAAAGCCTGCTCTGCTTTTTTATATGCTTCTTCCTTAGAATAACCTAAATTTAATACTCCAAATGATACATCTTTTATAACACTTGCTGAAAACAGCTGGTCGTTTGGGTCCTGAAAAACTATACCTATATTTTTTCTTATTTCTGCAATGCCTTTTTTATTATAGATTATCTCTTTATTGTTAAAATATACATGTCCGCTGTCTTTTATATTTATGCCTGTTATAGTTAAAAAAAGCGTTGATTTACCTGCACCGTTTCTACCCAGTATGGCAGTAATACTGCCCCTTTTTATATCAAGAGTTATATTATCAAGAGATAATTTTTCATCATAAGAAAAACATAAATTCTCACATTTTAATATACTTTCATTCATAATGTTACCTTTAATATTAAAGATATAATGGTAAGAAAAAATATTAAAATATAAAAAATATATGCTTTTTCGTATTCCTGACTTATTGTATTTATTTCCCCGTTATATCCTCTTGCTAAAAGTGCCTGATAGCTAAAATCTGCCCGTTTATATGCTCTTATAAAAAGCATAGCAGCAAGTTCTGATATACACTGCATGCTTGATTTAAAGTTTCTGTAACCAAGCCTTAATTTTTGGGCTTTATACATTAAAGCTGCCTCATCTATTAATATAAAAATATACCTGTAAATCAGCTCCATTAATGATATAAAAATTTTAGGAAGTTTTAATTTATATAAGCTTTCAAAAAAACTTATCATTGGTGTTGATAAAGCTAAAAAATATGTTATGCTTACAGCTGCTAATGCTCTAAAAAATAAATCTGCTGACATTTTAAGTGACACACTGCTTATGCCTATATTATATTTATCTATTATATTAAAAATATTATTTTCCCCGTTTATCACAATTAAGACAGGCAGTATGCCCATAATAAGAAATGAAAATGGTATAATCATAAATTTAAAATATAATTTATAACTTAATGCAGGGTTTGAATAAATAGTAAACCCTGCAAAAAATATAATTAAAAATATACTGACAAATATGTTATTCATAAAAAGACACAAAAAAAGCATAATAAAAGTAAATATTACTTTTGCAAGGGGGTCTTTTTTAGCAAGCTTTGATTTATATGCATATTTATCAGTAATAAGCAACTTATTCCCCTTTTTTAGAAGTGATTCTTCCTAAAACAAAGCCAACTACTCCTGCTCCAATTGCTGCCTGCACTGCAAAAAGAAGTGATTCTATTTCACCGCTTTCTGGCTCATAAATTGAAGAAAACCATGGTTTATAATCTGGGTTTATTTCTGTAATTGCTGTTTCTGCTAAATCATCTGCTCCAGAAAACTCTGCATCTTTTAACATAACAAGTGGCAGCACTGCTAAAACTATTACAAATATTGATAAAATAACATTTCTTTTCCAAAGTGCCATAATATACCTCCTATGCAGCATTAAGCATATTCAATTCTTTGTAAGAATATTTTACAAGAACGCCATATACTATTACAGATAAAAGCCCTTCGCTTATGGCTAGTGGTATTTGAGTTAATGCGAATATACTCATAAATTTCCATAAAGATGTAAGAAATCCACCTGTCATATCAGGGTATGCAAGGGCAAGCTGAATAGATGTTGTTACATACGTTAATAAATCACCAAAAAAGGCAGCTAAAAACATTGCAACAGCACTGCTTATTCCTGCTTTTACTGAACCTTTAAAAACTGCATAAGCTGCAAATGGTCCAACTACTGCCATAGAAAATACGTTTGCTCCTATTGTTGTAAGCCCACCGTGAGCAAGTAAAAGTGCCTGAAAAAGAAGTATGATTAAACCTATTACTGCCATAGGAGTCGGACCAAAAAGAACTGCCCCAAGCCCTATACCTGTTGGGTGAGAACAGCTGCCTGTAACAGATGGTATTTTTAACGATGAAAGCACAAAAGCAAATGCACCGCACATTGCAAGCAGTGTAAAAAACTTAGTGTTTTCTGATAATTTCTTTTTTATGGCAAAAAAACCTATTATAATAAAAGGTAAAGATAAAATTATCCATAAAATAGACCAGGAAGGAGAAAGATAACCCTCCATAATGTGCATTGCATAAGTGTTTTTTGGGGAAATAAAGAAAATAGAAAAAATGGCAGGAAATATGCCTTTAAATAGATGTTTTGGTATCATAACGATAACCTCCTGTTTAATAGTGTGCTTTAAAAAGCAAATAAGGACAAACTGCATAAGCAATTAAAGCAAATTATATAAAGCATACATTGTGCTTTTATAATCAGCCGCATAAAGTCCTAAAATATGCGGCAAATATCGGCAGGTCTTCCGGCTAAGAATCAAAGTCTGTTTTCGCCTTCCCTTAATAGTGGCTAAGTATTAAAACTTTCACTTTTTAATACTTGTGAAAACATTCTCATCAACACGGCAGCAAGACTGCGCAGGAATTACACCTGCTTCCCTTTTAATCTTAAAACCGATATTCAGCTATTAAATCAGTTTTAAAATATCATATATAGAATTTATTGTCAAATTTAAACTTAAATAAAATATAAATACTGTAAAATCTAAAAACGATTGCAACACATTAAGCAGTCGTT
>DXAQ01000164.1 GCA_019116905.1 Candidatus Mucispirillum faecigallinarum
TATTTATATCATTTTTCGCAATCGTTTTTAGATTTTACAATAATAATAAAAAATACATCCCTGTATTTTTTATTTAGACGTTTGGTCGGAGCAAGTCCTCCCGCTCTTACTAAAGACGGCACCTCCTGTGCCTATGTAAATGATAATAAAAAATACTTCCATGTATTTTTTATTTAGACGTTTGGTCGGAGTAAGTCCTCCCAGCACTTACGCTACGCGACAGCTCCTCCTGAACTTAAATGATAATAAAAAATACTTCCATGTATTTGTTATTTATACGTTTGGTCGGAATAAATACGGAATGATTTTTTAATATTTATATGAATAATACAATTATGAGTTATTTTCCTTTAATAGTCCAAAATCGCTTATTTCCTGCTTTGTAAAAGGTTTTACAGTAACAGTTTTAAACCGCTTATATATTACAAAACCTGCAGGTGTATTTTTAGGCTTTGTAACATATTTTTTATAAGTATAATCTACATCTACTACACTTTCACTGTTATATTTAGAGTAATAAGCTACAGTTTTTGCAGCAAATTCTATAATTTCACTATTTAACTCTGCCCCTTCAAGCCTTATAATGCCATGAGCTGATGGAATATTTCTTGCATGAAACCATATATCATCACTTTGGGCAAACTTAAAAACAAGTTCATGGTTTGATGCAGAATTTTTTCCAACATAAAGCCTAAACCCATTACCCATATATTCTAAAAATGGTTTTAACTGCTCTTTTTTCTTACTTTTGTTTTTATTTTTATTTTCATCATCTAAAATTTTTTCAAACTCTGCTAATTCTTCTTCTGACAGAGTTTCTGCATAAAATATTTGTTCTTCAGAAAATAAAGCCAGCTGCATAGTATCCTGCAGTCTTTCTTCTATCAGCGGTATAGATTTTTTTAGGCGTGATGCTTTTTTAAATAATTTATCACTTTTTTGCTGTAAATCTTCCCCCTGTTCCACGTTATATTCTATCTCGCTTATACCTTCCTGGCTGTATTTTTCAAAAACATATTTTCCAGCGCCTTTTACTTTATAAAGGTTATTTTTTATAAGTTCTGCCTCATCTAAAATAACCTGATATTTTTTTGCACTGATTAATTCTGATTCCAGCTTTGCTGCAAGTTCTAAATATTTATCCCGCTTTAAAGTGTATAACTTTTTTATTTTTCTTGAAATATCTTTTGATAATGCTTTATTTTCCTTTACGCAGAAATAATCGCCTAATTCTTCATAAGTTATAACTTTTGCATTATCTATGTAAAATGGTATTACTTTCCCTTTTTCATCAACGTAAAATTTATCATCATGCAGATTATTTTGTATTAAAGCACATGCTTCACCAAAGCTGTAATGATTAAGCAGCATATCTGCATATTTTGCAGTAACAGGGTAAAAGCCTGATAATTCATTAAATGAAACTGCCCCATTATGATGTATAAGGGTATATTTTTTATTTGCTTTTGGCAGGCTGTATTTACCACCTGCTCCAATATTTCTATCTGCATCAATTGTTCTTGATGATAAAGAATAAAGTATTGTATCATCACTAGAAAGCAGAAAAAAATTTGCATAGTTGCCGGCAGGCTCTAATATAAGCTTATACGTTAAAAGCTTGCCGCTTGGTTTTCTTTTTTTAACTTCTATATAACAGGCTCTCTCATAAGAAAAAGTATTGATATCTGTAACAACAGAGCCGTGTATTGCAGATAATGCTCCAGGGCTTTCACCTATTATATTCACTACTTTTTTCAATACTGGCGGTGCAGGTGCTGCCCTGTATTCAAGGTTTAACATACCATTACTGTAAAAAGATAAAAATACAGAATCTTTTTCAATAGTTAATATGTTTAGTTTAGCATTAATTAATTTTGGTTTTAATATATTAATCAGTTTATAAAAAGTTAATCCGTCCACAATAATCTCTTTATATAATAATTATTTTTATAGATTTTATATATAAAAAAAAATTTGTCTATATTTTTTTGAACTTTATTTAAATATGACGGTCTAGCAATTATAAGAAAGATTTTTTTCAACCTCCTATAAAAGATTAATATGGTAATGTCCCCAAGTTACCAGTTAATCCCTCCTAGAACCTAAAAGAAAAATGCCAACATCCCCCAAGTGTTGGCATTTTTTGTTTATTTATAATTATTGACTTTATAAACTTTTTATATAATTTGTTTACAATAATACCAACATATATAGGATTTGCTTATATAATTATTGAAAAATATATTGTAAAATTTTGAAAGTTAATATATACCCAAATAAAAGGAGAAGAATATGACAGAATTTGATAGATTAGTAGATATTGTAAAAAGACTGCGTGCACCTGACGGCTGCCCATGGGACAGAAAGCAGACTCTTTACAGCTTAAAAGATGCCTTACTTGAAGAAACTTGTGAATTAATTGACGCACTTGATAATAAAGATATAGAAAATATTAAAGAAGAACTTGGGGACGTGCTGCTGCATGTGGTATTCCACTCTCAAACTGCATGCGAAGATGGACTTTTTAATATTGAAGATGTGGCGCGGGGTATAAATGAAAAATTAATACGCAGGCATCCTCATGTATTTAAAGATGAGCACTATGATACAGCAGAACAGGTAAAAGAACGCTGGGATAAAATAAAAGAAGAAGAAAATAAAAA
>DXAQ01000165.1 GCA_019116905.1 Candidatus Mucispirillum faecigallinarum
TATTTATATCATTTTTCGCAATCGTTTTTAGATTTTACAATAAAATATAAATACAATTACGTATAGAATATTGGAAATACTAGAAATTTAATGTGATTTAACTTGACAAAAGTCATATTATATACAATATTAAGCTGATTATAGGAGTGATTATGGTGAAAAAAATTATTTTAGCAGTATTATCAATTTTTACTGTTATAGTTTTTAGTGGATGTTCAAATACAGATGAACTTTCATCAATACTAAACAGTGTAAAAGATAATTTAACAAATTCAAATGGAAATAATAGTGCTGATAACAGCAGCAGTATTCCACAATCAAAAATCACAGTTTGGTTTGATACTCAGCAGTCAACTATTACAAACTGGTCAATTTCTATAGATAATGGCTCAGTTATTCCAAAACCTGAAAATCCTGTTTTAGAAAATTATACATTCCTTGGCTGGTATGATAATAATGTTAATGGAAATTTATGGGATTTTAATACTCCATGCACAAAAAATATTACTCTTTATGCTGTATGGGAAAAAGTGAATACTGATAGCGGCAATACAGGAAACGGCAATACTGACAATGGCGACACTGACAATGGAAGTACTGACAATGGCAGCACCGATAACGGCAATACTGGCGATTTAGGTGATAACTCTGGAAATGAGAATAATGGCAGTGATAATAATGGTGATATAGATAATGGAGGAGAAAATAATTCAGAAGAAAATGCTGGAAATGATAACAGTGATAATTCTGATATAGTTACTCAGCCGCAGGTTTATACTATTAATTATAACAATAATAATTTTGGGGAAAGTATAGAGCCTGTTTCATTAATGAGTAATACTACTCTTTATGAAAGTCATCTTCCAACCCTTTATGCAGCTGGATATATTTTTTAAGGCTGGTATTATAATGATAAAAAAATTATTGCTGGTCAATTTAAACTTACTGAAAATATAACTTTAAATGCAAAATGGCTGAAAAAAGATGATACAGATAAAACTGCTCCTGCAGAAGTAACTGATTTAACAATTTCTCTTGATAACCACAGACCTGTTTTAAAATGGATTAACCCTGTGGATAATGATTTTAATACTGTAATTATTACATACAGCAAAAAAAATGATACAACAACTTATGGCGGTCATATTAGTTCTGGTGCAGGCAACAGCGATACATATACAGTTCCAAAAGTTATGTATAATGCAGATGAATATACTTTTACTGTGCAAACTGTAGACTACAATAATAATAAAAGTAATGGGGTAAGTGTTAATTTAAACAGCAGCACAACTGAACCAGAACAGCCAACACTTGCGCCAAATCCAGATAATACACCAAAACCTGATTTTTCTAAATATAAAAATCAAACTCATTGGTTTTATGGGATAAAAGGTCCATTACCTGATGATGCAGCCTGGGAACATCCAAAAGAAGAAAATAGAGTATGGACATTACACTGGAAACCAGAATACGGCTGGTATGATGTTAATAAAACTTCAAGTGTAGATAGTGATTACCAATTAGAAAAAGCTAAAGATGACAATCTTTGCTGGGCAGCAACTGCATCAAACATTCTACACTGGTGGTTTAGAGTAAATGCTGATTATATTCGCAGGTATGATGAACTGCACCCAGATAAAGCAAAAAACGCCCAAGCAGTGATTATCCAAAAGTTGGAACAGTGCATATGGGCGGCAGTCAATTCCAGGAAAGTGAAATATTCCAGTACTTTATTAACCACTTTGTAGATGAAGGCGGCTGGGGTGATGACGGCTTTAACTGGTTTGTTTCAGGAACAGTGCCAACAATGCCTGCAATGACTCAGGATTCAGGCGGCGGCTTTTTTAGCGATGTATTTCCAAAAGGTAAACATCTTGCTACAAATAAACAAGGGCTTTCAAAAGATATTTTTACAGAAACTATAATTGATGTTATTGAAAACCATAAAGCACTTGGACTTACATCATTAAGCGGACGCACTCACTTAATGTCTGTATGGGGTGCAGAATTTGATGATGAAGGCTATGTAAAAGCAATATATTTAGCAGATAATAACGCATTACAGTCAACCAAGCCTTATGATAAACAGTTAACAAGAAGACTTATAAGATATAAACAATTTGAAGGATATAATGCAACATATACAGAAATGTCTGCTTTTGGTACTGATTCATATTCTCAAATATCATCTGTTGTTATTGTTGATTTAGGCACTAAATACTGGGATGATTATTTTAAAAACATAGAAAATAATAAATAAAAAATAATCACATAATATTTATGAAAAAGGCAGGTTTTTATACCTGCCTTTTGTATTATACATAATAAAATATATATCCATTAATTTAAACTGTTATAAATGCACCATATTACTAAGGTTATAATTTATTAAAAATAGTTTCAAAAATCAGCCTCTATATTGTAAAAAATTAATATATAATTTTTGCTGTACAAAATGCTTATTAAATAACTAATAGATTAACAAGTAAATTTTAGAGCATATATACAAGTTTTATTCTTTTATCAGCATATAAAAAATGCTGTAAGTATTTTCTATAAGAGCAATTTTGACTGATTGAATAAAGAGAAATGCATTATTAGACTGTTACTAGACTTGTAAAAAAATGTATATTTTATTCAATTTAAAGGCTGGCAAAAGCCAGCCTTCTGTATTAACTCTTTAGAGAGTTGAGCGTAGCGAAACAAAGAACTA
>DXAQ01000166.1 GCA_019116905.1 Candidatus Mucispirillum faecigallinarum
TATTATAAAATCATTATTTTTAAAAAGATAAAAATACTTTTATTTTAAAAAAACTTATGATATATTTCTATCAAGGATGGAGTAATGAAAAAAATAATTAAAAATACGAGTCAGTTTCTTCTTGAACGTAAAAATTACGAATCAATTAGAGAGTATATTGGTATTCTTTATTTGGAACCGTATATTAATCTGGACAGCAGAAAGCTAAAAGCACCTGCAGGTCATAGAGATATGTTAAGAAGAATAAGCAGTTATATTAACCCTGAATACAGGCAGAAAGTAAATATTGAAAATATTTCTGTTATGACTTTTTTATCAGATATGTATAAATGTCCTGTAAACTATATTGCAGATACATTTAGATACGCTTCATATACCCATGATGAACTTATATACTATATAACTTTTTTGCAGATACTTTCAACAGCAGGACAGTATGATGATAGTGAAGAAGGACTTACAGATGTTTCTAAACCATTTACAAAAAGAGATTTATGTGGCGATGTTCGTTCCAGAACAAATGATGCTGATACATATACAATAGAAAGAATTTTTAATGATTTAGTAGATTTAGGTATTATTGAAAAAAATCAAAATAAAGAATATGAACTTTCAAATGATGTACTTAACAATATTGATAATTATGGTGCTTTAGATAAACTTTTAGAAATGGTTATTTTCTTTTATAATATCCATCCGCTTGTTATACCTGGATATATGCTTGCTGGAACTATAAATCATTACTTAATATATTCATTTCCACAGGAATCTCAGGAAATGGATTATGTGCCAAACTCAGATGTTTTTATATATACAAATAAATCGCTGCAGAATACTATAGATAATGATATTACATGGAATATTTTAAATGCAGTTAAAAACCATCAATTTATTTCATTTGAATATGTCAGGCAGAATGGCGAAAAAGTATTTAGAAAATTAGTACCTGTAAAAGTAGTGCAGGAACAGGAATACAACCGCCAATACTGCTATGGATATGACCCGGTAACTAAAACTAAATCTATATCACGAATTAATAAAATAAAAAAACTTAAAATTCTTCCAGAAATATATAATGGTGAAAATTTAGATAGTATTTTTGAAGAAGACTTTAAATACAACTGTATGACTTCTGATTCTGCAAAATATACAAAAGTTCAGGTGAAATTTTCACTGCCTGATAATGAAAATATTAGACAGCAGCTTAAAACAAGGCTTGAAAAAACTAAAAGAAAAGGAACTATTAAGCATATTAATGAAAATACTATTATGTATGAAACATATACAACAGATGAAAATGAACTTGTTCCATGGATTAATGGATTTGGAAGATATGCACACGTTGATAAAAAATTAAATACAAAGCTTTATAATAAATTAAAAGAACATAATGATGAGTTAATGGTAAAATATGGACTTGTTTAATAAATATAAAAATAAAGATTTTGCGTATATAATTAATTATATTAATATGGCTTTATCATACAATAAGGCAATGACTCCTTACAGTCTGTCAAAATTCTTTATTAAAACAAAATCTTTCAAAGAAGTTATAAAATATGTAATTAATAAAGACAACAGTATATTATATAAGGCAGAAGATAAAAAAATACACCCTGTATATAAGAACTCTATCATTATGAGGCTGACTTATGCAGAAAGAGCATGGCTTTATAATATACTCCATGACCCAAAGGCTGAATTATTTCTTGATAGAAATATTATTGATTTATTAATTAATGACTTAGAAAAAAGTCATAATACTCCATATACTTTATCAAATAATGAAATGCACATTTTAAAGCTTAATGATAACCCAGCGCATAAATACACAATTGAAGAAATCGGTATATTTAGGAAAGTTATGCATGTAATATATAAAAAAATATATGTTTCCATATCTATGAAACAAAACAGTGTTGGCGAAAAATATATGGCTGAAAATGTAATTATTTATAAAATAGAATATATGTCTGATGATGATACTCTGCATATTTTATATTACAATAAGGAATATAAATGTCTTAAAAAAATACCACTGCTTATGATAAAAAATATAAAGCTTGGTAATAATATTACAGAATATGAAACTATTGAAAATGAAATAAAAACAGCAATAGCTTCAAAGCGTTCAACTAACCCTATTGTTATAGAAATAGATAATAAAGATAATGCCTTTCAACGCTGTACTTATAAATTTGCATTATATGACAGACTTATTTATCAAAAAAATGATAAAATATATATGGAAATATATTATTACAGAGGCTCTCAGCAGGAAGATATCATTGTATCTATTATGCAGCTTGGAAAATATATTAAAGTGGTTTCACCAAGCGATATTGCTCTAAGAATAAAGGAGGAAATACTTGCACGAAATGAGATGTTTTCTGAAAAAATTTCATAAAAAAACTGCATAATTTGATACGGCTTTTGTATTATTGTATAATATATTAAATTAATCATAAAATATTATAACATATTTATATACAATGATTATTTTATTATATCAGTATAAAATACAGGTTTTTTTTATACATACTTTTTTATCTTAATATATAAACAATCATATAACAAAAAAGGAAGGATAATTATGAAAAATGTGTTCCTAGTATTATTTATTATTTTCTGCACTGCCTGTGCTGCCACAACAAGCAGCAATATCAGCAATACTTCAAACAAAATACAAAAGATAACTATTGTAGTTGAAGGACTTGAACAGGAATATGCTCAGGAAATAATCAATTCTATTAAGCAAATAAGTGGTTATATAAAATATACAGCACCTGTTAATAAAGATGGTATGCTTGAAATTATATGCAGATTTAATGACAGTCCAAATCTGCAAAAAAATATTTATGATGAGCTGAATACTGTTTTTATGACATTATCAAAAACTGTAGATATATCTACTACTTATAATTATTTTAAAGCAGTTGTAACTGCTTATTAAAAAAAGAGGTATACTTATTATGAAAAAAATCTTCGTTTTATTTGTCACTGCTGTAATGATGACTTTTGGAACATCTGCTTATGCATTCTTTCCAAAAGCACCAGCTGGAAATGCTGAACCATTTGACACTACTGAATTAAGCAAAAAACAAGGAAAATATGTAAATTCTTATATTGAGGTTGTAAAAGAATTTGCATCTGCATATAAGTTAATTGCTGAAGCTGTTAGTACAGGAAAAACAAAAGATAAAGAACTTGAAACTATTAATGCAATGCAGTCAGCCAATACAGATTCAGACATTAAAGAAATTCAAAAATTATCTGAAAAAGCTGCAAAAAATGCAGACAAAAATATGAAAAAAGTAAAATCTTTAGATGAACAACAAAAAGAATTACTGCTTAAAGCTGTTGAATCATATTTATCTGCTAACGGTAAAATGGCTGTATTATTAACTGCAATTGGTGTAGATGCTGCTGTAGTTGGTAAAGCTATTTCAAATAACCCTGCTCAAGCTATTACAATTAAAGAAGATTTAAATACATTACTGCTTTTAGCTGATATACTGCCAGGATATTCTAAAATGAATATTAAAACATTAGATTTACTTATATCTACTCTTGAAAAAAATGGTGTTGATATGAGTGAAAAGAAAAAACAAAAAGAACAAGCTCAATCACAAGGGGCTGAATAGTTAATTTTTAATATTGGACTGTCTTTTTAAAGGACTATGACATCATAGTCCTTTTTTAAATTATACAAAAAGGTATAAACTATGAAAAAAATATTTTTACTATTAAGTGCTTTACTTCTCATGTATGGATGTGCTGCAAAACCTAAAATGGTAAGTGCTGTTGGTTCGGCTGATGCCAGTTTAAATGTATATGTAATTGACGGGGTTATTTCTTTTGCAGGTAATTACAGCGATATAAAAACAAAATATCCCTACTCTTATTCTCTTGCTAATGAAAAAGATGAAAATGGCATAAATCCGCTTTTATCTCTTTATACATCAAGTATTTGCAAAGCAAAACCAAAATATTTTCATATTTCTAAAAATACAGATAATGGTCAATGCAGTTTTAATATGATTGAAACAAAAGGCAAACCTTTTGTACCAGCAATAAGCCTTGTAATTGATAGAGAAGATATCTCTATTATCCGCATAAATAATAAATATAAAATAACAGCAATTATGGCTTTGCAGATTTTAAGTGTTGATATGGTATCATCAGGAATAATATCATCTGTGCCTTTATATTTTTCATATATTGATATTGCAGATACATATGAACAAGCAAATAACCCAGAACTGCATAAAAAAATGTTCAAAGAGATATTAACAAAAGAAATACCTGATTTAGTAAACCAAAAACTTGAAGATATGATTATTAGAACAAATCCAAAAAAAAGGATAGCTGTTACAAATGTTACAATAGACCAAATGAAACCAAAATCTCTTGAAAGGCTTCATAAAAATGAGCCGAATATTGAAACATATAAAATACAGGTAGCCAATCTTTTTACACAAATGCTTTCTAATCAGCTGCATGTTCCATTTCTGCCATATATGGAAGATGCAACTATTGGGAAAATGACACTCTCCTTTGCAAACAGTGGCAAAACAAGTTCTTTTAAAATTCCAAAAGCAGATTATGGCATTAATATAAATATGCAGGGTTTTCGTGTAGACTATAAGGTATTTAAAAATCAAGCAAAACTGGCAACTTATGCAGCATTTACAAATATAACTGCTGATATATCTTATCTGGATAAAACTATTTTTGACTGTGATATTTCTACTGCAGTACAAAACCCCCATGTAAATAATTTTGAAACATTAGATGAACGAGATTCATTATACAGGGCAGTAAGGGAACTAGCTTATGAATTTTCTAATAACATATATGCTCCAAAAAATAAATGGCTGAAAACTTCTATCAGCTGTAAAAATAATGATGCTAAAAAATCATTAAAAGAACTGTCTGTTCTTTTTGATGATGTTAGAGCTGAATAATAAACGAGGTAAAATATGAGAGCAGCATTAATATTTATAATTATAATATTTTCTTATATTTCTGTATTTGCAGCACAGGAAGCAAATGGCAGTGCAGAAGTTGAATATAAAGGGTTTTCACCAAAAACAGATTTAAAACAGGAAGCAAGAAAACAGGCAATAGAAAAAGCGATTGATACATACATTAAAAAAGATATGGGTACAGGATACAGAAAGCTGTATAATGCTAATAAAGAAAACATAAATCTGCAGGATTATGTTATAAAAACAGTAACAATCAGTGAAAATACTGATAAAAACTTAAAACTCTACTCTATAACAGTAAGGGTTGAAATAGATGATGAAACTTTAAGTGATGATTTAAATGCATTTAATGAAGTAACAGCAGATGAAAGAGGATATGTAGCAGCATTATTTGTAAGCCGTGAAATAGAAAGCGTCAAACAATTTGCTGATAAAGTAAATGTAAAAAAATCAGCACAATACAGCCAGACCCAGCAGGCAGCAGCCGAAGCCGGCATATATGAAGATGAAAACTATGCAGCAGGTGCTGTTTCTGCACAGGCAAAAGGAAGTATATCAGAAGAAGTTACAGCAGAAGGCAGTGTAGAATCAAAATCAAATGTTTACACATACAGACTTAGAAAAGACAGTGTATTTCCAGAAACTTTTAAAAGTGAAGCTGGTAATAAAGGATTTGTTGTTACAAAATATGATGATATTTTAAACAACTGCTCACAGGTAAATAATGTTGATGCAGTATGGAAAGAAATTAATACTGCACTTGTTGAAAACCCACAGCCTAAAGGCAGCCTTAGAAAACTGCTTATTAACTGTGCAAAAGAACTTTCTGCTACTTATGCAGTTATTGGAACTGTAGATACAGGTAAAGCAGAAAGAAGTACTTCCACAGGAAACTATGTAATCACAGCAACAGTTACAGGCACACTGATTGACTTAAAAGGTGCGCTGCCAAAAGATATTGTTTCTGGTAAACCTGTAACATATAAAGGCTCTGGAAGTAATGAACTTGAAGCCTCTACAAATGCAATACAAAAAGCAGCTGAAGAATTTGCAGACTATATGATGGGACAAATTGGAGCTGCTGGTTTATAATATTTCAGGCAGTATGGTATATATGCCATACTGCTTTTCTACAATACAGCAGGTAATTTATGAAAATCTTTTTTATTGTATGTATTTTATTTTATACTAATTTTTGTCTGGCAGAAGAAAATATAAAAATCACTACTGAAGGCAGTGGAATATCTAAAAGGCTTGCAATACAAGATGCATTAAAAACAGCAGTTGATGATGCTGCAGGTGTTACTATAGACACAAATACTATAATAGTAAATAACAGATTATCAGGCAGTAAAATATCATCTTACTCTGGTGGATATATTAAAGAATATACTATATTAGAAGAAAAATATGAAAATAAAATATACTATGTTAAAATAGAGGCCATAGTTGCAACAGGCAGCCCAGATATACAAGAAAATAATATAAATACTTTTGATATAAACATTAAAGACAATAATGAATATAAAAAGCAGTCTTTTGAAAATATTATTAATCAAACTTTACCTAAATATAAAGAAATGCTTAATAAAAGTATATATTTTACAATGAATAATTTTGAAAAAATCACTTCAGAAAATAATCTCAGCTTATGCTCTTTTACATTGCAAATTAATACTGATATGAAAGTATACGATAATATAGTCAATAAATTAAATGATTTTTTTATTAATATAAAATTAAATAACAAAACTGGTAATTATAAATTAATAATGGATAACAGCACAAGTTCTGCTGCATATTCACTTAATAAAAATGAATTTGATTTATTTAAAAGTATATTAAATGACGACAGATTATATTATAACATAAACCTGTTAAATGAAACAGGCAGACTTTTAGATACAATATCAATAGAAAAAGCTGAAAAAATAATCAATATTACAGAAAATATTATTAGAATATCACCTGTATCATTAAAAGAAAATAAATATGATATTTACTTTTCTACAAAAGCATTAAATTCAGCAAAACAAATAAATATCACGACAGATATAAAAAAAGATAATGGTTATTTTATAGGGCTTGAAACAGCAGAAACAAATCAAGGGCTTAAAATATTATCTGTTGCTAAAAATTCACCTGCAGCAGCTGCCAAATTATTCTACGGTGATATTATTACAGATATTAATGGAGAAAAAATAACAAAAATAAATCAATTAAAAGAATTCCTTTCTAACTTACAAAACAGTTATTTATCATTAAAGATTTTACGAGATAGTAAAATATTAAATATAACAATTTTTCCTGAAAGGAAATTAAATCAAGCAAAAAACTATATGTAAAATATATTATACTAATAATAAACCAAACTTAGAAAACATATCTAAGTTTGGTTTTTACAAGATGTCTAATAAAAAAAGAAATGCTTCTTTCCCTAAAATGCTCAGTATTACATAATGATAAGTGTTTTATTACTCTGTATAATTTACTGTTCACCACTGTCAATTCTAAGTATAAGCGAATAATCTATATGATAAAAATCAATATATTATAATATTTAAAAGGTAAATATAGTTTGTGTCCAAAAAGTAAATATTTTAAACAACAGATTATAAAAAATCAATTCAAAACTCAAACAACTATCCCACAACAGAATAACAAGGAGAACACCAAATTGCTTTCAAACATATTAATACAGAATTATAAACATACCAACAGAATACATATTAAGTCCAGACCATATATTATATTTATTAAAAAAGATATGTAAAATGCTGATTAAAAATGAGCACAACAAAAAACGCATAGTTTATAGAAGTGGATATAGGATAAGACAGTATTATATAAGACTAAGGATGATAGCATTGGAAATTTCTAAAATGTATGTAAAGGTGGTTATATACATCTTTTTATAAACACTCCTATATGAAGTGAGATAGCTTTGATGTCAATAATCCAAGCAGCATATATAAATGTATCTACTGGTAAAATTAAAGAATATTCAAAAATTTATGGAATAAATGTAATATCACCAAGTTATGCAAGCAGTATAATAAGTTAACTAAATATATTTGTATCAGAATTTTGAAACAGAATATTATCAAATTAATACTATTTATTTCTATGTATTAATTCGCTGTATGAAAAATCTGTATAAACCACAGAATAGTATTTTATGCAGTGTGTGTAATATGTTGGGCAACAACAGAAGATAATTATAAAATAATGGCAGTAGAACACGAATTAAATGAAAGAAAAAAAATTATATTGCATTATTTTGAACATTACAGCAAAAAGGTTTAAATACACCTAAATCAATTATTTTATATACATATACATGTTTTTTAAAGGCTATATCATTTGTATTTACAGGCACAAGTTTGCAAAGATGTATTGTGCATTTCATGAGTAATATTTTGTCTAAAATTCCTAAAACAATAAACACGAAATAGCTGATGAAATTAAAATAATATGGCTGTCTAATAATGAAGATACAAGCAGTAAAAGAGCAACGGATATATATGAAAAATATTACAAATCTTATAAAGAGGTTGTAAATAATATATTAATGAATATTTTAGATTACTCTATTGTTTATTGTTACTTTAAAATCAGAAATTACAGTAGAATTACTTCTACTAATTTTATAGAAAGAATAAATAAAAAATTAGAAGAACTAAAATCGCAGCTATTTTTTCCAAATATTAAAATTAATAGCAGATATCATGTTGCTATGTATCTTATTAAGTACATGGGCATTTAATTGAATACAAATATTTATTATTGATAAAAGAATAATTTTTAGTTATTTAGTATGGCTGGTATTTAACATGTTACATAAAATCGCAAACTCGTTTAAACACTATCAAGATTTTTATACAGTAATATATGAAATTATATTCCTTTATTTGTCTGTTTTTACAGGCTTATAATTATGCTTGAAATTAATATAAAAAAAAGCTTGAGTAAATAACTCAAGCTTAAATAAATATAATCTTATTTATTGAAATTTAAACAGTTTAAGCTAAACCATAATCTACAAGCAGCTGTTCTCTGTTTCTGCTGAATTCATTGCTGGATTTATTGTCATTAACCTGTAAGAAACCTACAATAGTTCCTATTCTTGAACCCATATCTTCTATAGATTTAATAACTTTACGGAGTTTCTGCTCAGTAATATCCTGAAATTCAAGTGATTCTAATATTTTAAACCCTAATGATTCAGCTTCTGACAGATTATTAACTATTTTTTCATAAAGAGCCATAAACTCTGATTCATGTTCTTTATTAGCAAGTTTTTTCAATGCAGCTATATCAGATATAAATGATTTATAAAAATCAGCCATTCTATCTGATGCTTCCATTAAATTGATTGTTGCTTTTTCAGTATCATCATTAACGCCTTCAAGCATTGATGTTACATTAGGCAGATTTTCTTTAGATTTTTCTAACAGTGGGTCTATTTCATCTACCCTGTTTTTAGTATCTATAATAAGCCTTAAAAGCTCACCAATCTCGCCTTTAATATTTGTATCAATTTTGCTGCCTGTTTCATCTCCAGAAATGATTTTGTCAGCAATTCTTTTTAATTCTTTTATTGACACTTGAACAGATTCTCCATCAGATGCAGGGTTTGCAGCAGGAGATTTATCTTCTCCTACTTCTGGTGTAAGCCTTTCCTCCTCTTTTTGCTGCTCCGTTTCCTCTGGATGAGTGATAATTTCAACCATAGGAACAGCATCAGGGTCAACAACAGAAAGGTCTATATCTGCATCAGTATTTTTTTTTTCCTCTCTGTGCTTTTTATTAAGCTCATCAGTTTCAGCTTCACGTTTTGCAAGCTCTTTAGCAATAAGTGTATCTAAATCACTTTGCTCAACTTGAGAGCCTTCTCCTGCTTTAAAGATTGCGTTACTTTGCTCTAACGCATCTTTTAAAACATCATCAGGATTTAACTCCGTTTTTCTTTTTTTTTTATTCAATTCTTCAGTTTCTGCTTCTCTCATAGCTAATTCTTTAGCTATTAAAGCATCTATATTATCTTCAACATCAGAATCTGCACTGCCAGTTTCAATAACACTTTGCTCCTCATGTGCTGGTTCTGCAGCTGGTGCTGGTGCATCAATTACAGGTGCAGCAACACTGTTAGCATCTGGAATCATTGTGTTTTCAACTGGTTTTTCCTGCACTGGTGCAGGTGCTGGCGCAGCTTGAGCCTCTGGCGCTGGTTCTGGTGCTGAAATAGGTGCCATTACTGATTGTTTTGTTGAACCAAGCATCTTTTTACGAAGTTCACTTTCATTATATTCGCCGCTGTCATTAATAACCCTGTCAATATCTAAAAGCATAATAAGACGTGAATCATACTTACAGATACCAAGAATATATTCCTGACCAATAGAACCAACAAGTGGTGGTGTAGGTTCAACCATAGAGCGTTTAATACGGATAACCTCTGTAACTTCATCAACTACAAAGCCAATATTTTCTTTATCAACGCTAACTACTATGATACGTGTTGATTTATCAAAATCACATCTGTCAAGATTAAAACGTACACGTAAATCAATTACAGGCACAACTTTACCACGTAAGTTCATTACCCCTAAAATGTAAGACTCCATACGTGGAACTATTGTGATTTCAACCGTTCTAATTATTTCAGTGATTTTGAGGACATCAATCGCATATTCCTCATCGCCAAGCTTCATACCTACAAGCTGGATTTGGTCCATTTCTTCAGCATATTCACTTCGTTCTACATCATCAAATAATTCTTCACTCATTAGCTAGCCTCTATAATTTAGCTATCATCTGGTCCCTGATATCGTCAATACAACCTACTGTTTCGCTGTCAGGAAAACGCAGATAATAAGGTTTTAATAATTTAACACATTCACTTACCTTTTCATCATAAGGTAAAAATCCTAATTTTTCAATATCTATGCTTAAATATTTTTTAACAACACTTTCAAAACCGTAAAAAACATTTAATTCCCTTTTAAATTTAACCTGATTTAAAATCATACCAGGCTTAAATGATGCAACAAATGATGAAATAGTAGTAGCAATATCTTTATCTATTTGGGCTGTTGCCTCTATAATAGATTCCACATTTGGAAAGTTCATACTTTTACTGCGCAGTTTTTTGTTAATATCTTCAAAATCCCACCGCTTTGATAAAAAACGCTCTATATGGCGGTAGATTGCTACTTTTAAAAAACCGTATGCATTTTCAATAGAGGTAGGTTCACCGCTCATTACAACTATTTTTATATCTGCTACGTTAAATAAATCAACCATATTAAAGCTTGTGCCTGCACCTAAATCTAAAATAGTGTAGTCATAATCAAGCTCTTGAATATTTGTAAGTATTTTTATTTTTTCAAACTTAGTAATATGTGCCATACCAAGCACATCACCAGAACCGCCAATAAAATCCACCCCTGCAGGTGATTTAACTATTACATCTTTTAACTCACTGCGTTCACGGATAAAATTATATAAGCCGATACCTGGAACTTTAAGCCCTACAAAGTTATGTAAATTTGCTCCCCCTAAATCTGCATCCACAAGTAAAGTCCTGTAACCTGCAGCATTTAAAGATAGTGCAAGACTTGATGAACAAAAACTTTTCCCTACTCCGCCTTTGCCACTGGCGATTGATATTAACTTTGACATTATCAGCCCTTTAAAATTTATAAATATAAAACTCTTACATTTGCATCTATTATATCTATACAATGATATTTTAAGAAATACAAGATATTTTTATATTTTTATAGTGATAAAATATTTTTTTTTATAATATGCCTTATTTTTCAATAAAATTTCTAACTTAGTTTTTTTTCAAACTCCTGCCATACAGGCTCTAATTCTTTATTTACTCGTTTTAGTTTAAATCCAAATACTATAGCTGATAAAATCATTATACTGCACCAGACTATTACTGTAATTTGTGGAGCAAAATGCTCAGTCATTATACCTGCTAAAAATGCACCAAGTGGTCCTAAACCGTATGTACCTATTGAATAAAGGCTTGCTACTCTGCCACGCATATCACTTCTTGCTGCTGACTGTAAATATATATTTGTTGCAATCAGCGATGAAACTAATCCAAAACCAGCTGGTATCATCATAACTAATGAAAAATAGTAATTTGTGCTTAATGCAAAAATTATCATACTTACAGAGTGCAGTAATACAAGTATAAATATTGTTTTAGAAAGCATACGCATTGTAATAAATGTAGCAACAACAAATGCTCCTATCATTGCTCCCATCCCGTAAAAACCCTGCAGGAAACCAAGCACCTGAGAATTGCCATGCAGCACATCTTTTGCATAAATCGGCAGCATTACAGAATAAGAATAAGAGAAAAAGCCTACAACTATAAAAAATGCAAACATTGCCCGCATATAATAAACATTTTTAGAGTATTTTACCACCTCTATAATATCCTGCACAATGCTTTGTTTTTTTGATACATTATTTTCACGCGGTTTAAATTTTATAATACATAATGCAATAATTACTGGAATATAACTTACAGCAGTAATTGTAAAACACCAGGCTTCACCTGTTAAATGGATAATAAAACCAGCTATTGTAGGACCTATAAGCCGCGATAAATTAAATACAATAGAATGAAGTGCTATGGCACTTTTTAAATCAGAATTTTTATTAACCATCAATATAAGTGATGCCTGTCTTGCAGGCATATCTATTGCAAAAACTACGCCTAAATAAAAACTTAAAAATAATATGTGCCACATCTGCATAGTATTTGTAAAAAGCAGCACAGCCATAACAAAGGCATGGGTTAATGTTAAAATCTGCGTTCCGATAATTAACTTACGTATATCATGCTTTTCAAGCCATGCACCAGCTAAAAGACCAACTATAAAGATTGGAGCGTTTGATAAAAGCTCCACAAGCCCTAATAAAAATGGCGATTCTGTAATACGGTAAACAAGCCATGAGGTTGCAAGCTTCTGCACCCACATACCTGTTAATGCTACTGACTGACCTGCCATATAAATAGAGAAATTTCTTGATTTTAATGCATCAAATGTATGGAAAACCATAAAAACTACCTTAAAAAATTATGATTATTTAATACAGTATACTTTATCAACAAAAAAATAAGCAATAGAAATAATTGAAAAAT
>DXAQ01000167.1 GCA_019116905.1 Candidatus Mucispirillum faecigallinarum
ATTTATTTTTATCAAAAGTGATATATTTTAATTTAATTTCAGCAGGCACTCTGTATACTTCTTTTGTCATATCATAATAAGCTTTTAATTCATTATCACTAGGTTTTGACTGTGCTGTTTTTTCAAATGTATTAAGTGGAATGGCTGCATATTTTAAATTAATAATAGATTTTCTATAATTATATTCATTTTCAATTTCTTTATCATCTGCTATTGATTGAGTTTGGTAAATTAAGCTGGTCATTTTAGTTCTTTTAATTTCATCTTTAACAGATTTTTCATATATTTCTGTAGTTAAGCCATTATTTCTTAAAACTGCTTCATACTGGTCAAGATTAAAAACACCATTACTCTGAAAAGAAGGAATAGAGCGTATATATGAAACTAGTTCTAAATCAGTAGCAGGAATATTTAATTTTTCTGCCTCTATAAGCATTACTTTTTCAGCGATTAAAGATTCTAAAATTCTTTTAGAAAGATTATCGATTTGGACAGCACCACCATAGCGGCGTATTTCATCATCTGCTAATTTGTAACGGTTTTGGTATTCTTCATAAGTAATGATTTTGTCATTAACTTTTGCAACATAGCTTAAAGTGTTTGTCTGCTCACCAACGCCCCACACTACAAATATTGTAGCCACAAAAGCTATGATAACAAGCCATAATACGATTGATAAAGCTTTACGATTATTACGGATAGAACTTAACATAAATATTTCCCTGTATAAATATATTATAGAAGACCCGTCAGAGAAACTACGGCACACTGCTGAAACAGCTACCGTTGCTTTCTTCCGAACCTGGCGGGGTTTACCGCACAGCAATTGCATAGCCCCTGACGAGTCATCATGCACCCCTTTAAAGTAAGGAGTGAAACTTTAATAAAATAGATATATTTTTTATCAATATTATTAGTTAATGTCAAATAAAAAATATAAACTTAGTAAAAAAAACGAATATTTTATTGAAAAAAATATGTTTGTATATTTAAACATAGTTATAAAATACTTTTAAAAAGTAAATCTTAATGCAGATATTTAAGGTAATAAATATATATATTAAGGAATAAATATATTATTTTAAACTATTAAAATTATTTATATATGAATATTTTATAAGAAAAAGATACAAAAGTTGATATTATATTAAAATTTATCTTGATTATATTAATAAAATAGTTTAGTTTATTGTTAGAACAATATTTGATTTGTTCTGAAAATTATTATGGAGGACAATATGTCTGAACACAAACACAAAAAACTATTATGGGCTATTTTAATAGGGCTTATACTTGGTAGTATTATTGGTGCTGTATTTGCATTTATGCCAGAATATACGAAATTAACTAAAGAGCAAATTGAGTTAATAGGAGATACATCACTTATCACAGAAAAAAGCAGTCCTATTTTTCTTAATGCTGACGGGGAATATTTTGAATATACTTTTAAGCATTATGCCCTTAAAGCTGCTGCTCCATTAGGTACATTATTTATTAATCTTTTAAAAATGATTGTAACTCCAGTTATTATTTTCACATTAATAAGTGGTGTTGCAAGTATTGAGCCAAGCAGGCTTGGTAAAGTTGGTGTTAAGATTATAGTTTTTTATATGCTGACATCTTTAATGGCAATAATAGTCGGATTGCTTGTTGGTAATATTATGCAGCCAGGTCAGGGGATTGTGTTAGCAGATACTACACAGGAGATAGCTGCAAAACAGGCACCTTCTCTTGTAGATACATTCCTTGCAATTATTCCTACAAACCCATTTGCAGCTATTGTTAAAGGCGATGTTCTTCCTATTATTTTCTTTTCTATTTTATTTGGTCTTGCCCTTGCTTTTGCAAGAGACAGCAGAGATGAAAAAGTAAGAGACAGTGCAGAAGTGGTTCATAAATTTTTTGAAGGTTGTGCACAGGTTATATTTAAAGTTGTAGGCTGGGTTATGCTTTATGCTCCTATTGGTGTATTTTTCCTTATATTCCAAGTGTTTGCAAAACAAGGGGCAGAGGCTTTCGGTCCACTTTTACACGTTACTATTTCTGTATATATAGGCTTAGCTATTCAAATGTTTGTAGTTTACATGCTTATTTGTGCAGCCTTTAAAATACATCCTGTTATGTTTCTTAAAAAAGTGTATGAACCATGGCTTACAGCGTTTGTAACACGTTCTTCTGGTGGCACACTTCCTGTTTCAATGGATACAGCTGACAGAAAAATGGGTGTATCAAAAGGTGTTTATTCATTTACACTGCCGCTTGGTGCAACAATAAATATGGATGGTACAACAATTTATCTTGGAGTTTGTGCAATATTTATTGCAAATGCAGTAGGTATGCCGCTTGATGCAAGCCAGCAGATGACAGTAATTATTACAGCAGTTTTAGCATCTATCGGTACAGCAGGTGTTCCTGGTGCTGGTGCAATTATGCTGATTATGGTTATGAATTCAGTAGGTCTTGATGTTACTCAGGGTAATGTAAAATTAGCTTATGCTATGATACTTGGTATTGATGCTCTGCTTGATATGGGCAGGACTTCTATGAATATTGTAGGCGACCTTTGCGGCACATGTGTAGTTGCTAAACTAGAAAACGAAATGGACCCTGCATTTTGGGCTTCGGAAAAATAATTTACTATACTATTAAATAATAAGATATAATATTATCCGCAGTGTAAACTATACTGCGGATAATTTTTTATATAAGTATATAATTTTGTAAGAGGGATAATATGAAAACATTAGGCATTATTGGTGGAATGGGACCAGCTGCAACAATTGATTTGTATAAAAAAATAGTTGAGCAGACGCCTGCTGAAAAAGACCAGGACCATATTCATGTTATTATTGACAGCTATCCGCAGATAGAGGATAGAACATCATATATTCTTCACGGGGGTAAAAGCCCTGCTCCTAAATTAATAGAAAGTGCAAAGCGGTTAGAGGCAGCAGGTGCAGATGCTCTTATTATGCCATGTAATACTGCTCATTACTTTGCAAAAGATATAGAGAAGGCAGTTTATATTCCATTAATTCATATTGTTAAATGCAGTGCGGAAGCAATTAAGAAAAAATATCCTTATGTTAGAAAGATAGGGCTTATTGCCACAACTGGCACAATTAAGGCAGGCGTTTATGGTGATATATTAAAAAATTATGATTTAGAAACAATTACACTTAATGAAGAATTAGAAAATAATATTATGGACTGTATTTATAAAGGTGTAAAGGCAGGTAAAACAGAAGAATACAGCACATTATTCCAAAAATGTGTAGATGATATTGCATCACTTGGAGCAGAACTTTTAATTGCAGGCTGCACAGAAATACCTTTGCTTATGCCTTATATTAAAACAAATCTTCCTGTGATAGATGCTACTTATGAGCTTGCAAGTGCAGCAGTAAAATATGCTTTAAATAAATAAACTGTTTATTGTAAGAGATAATTTATGTAATGAAAATATAACAGACCAGCATATTATAACTTTATATAACATAGCTGGTCTTTATTTTTTTATGCAAGTACTACATAGAAAAGCACTGCAAAAAACTGCAAGACTGTTCCGGCAAGTACGAATACATGCCATATAGCATGGTTATAAGGCAGCGATTTCCATTTATAGAAAATAACGCCGATAGTATATGAGAGACCACCAAGCACTACTAATAATATACCGCCTGTATCAACATTTTTTACAAATGGATATATTGCAATAATAATCATCCAGCCCATAGCAAGATAAATAAAGGTAGATACTTTTCTAAGTCTATTGCCGTATATGATTTTAAGGACAGTTCCTGCTATTGCACATGCCCAGACAACTCCAAAAATAGACCAGCCCCAGCCGCCTCTTAAATTAACAAGCATAAATGGAGTGTATGAACCTGCAATCAGGTAGTATATAGATATATGGTCAAACATATTTAATTTAGATGCTGCCTTTGTTTTTGATAAACTGTGGTAAAGGGTGGAGGCGGTGTATAAAACAATCATAGATGTTCCATAGATAGCAGAAGCAACAATTTTCCATGCATCGCCATAAAGTGAAGCAAATACAACTAATATTACAAGCCCTGCAATACTTAAACCTGCCCCAATACCATGGGTTAAAGCATTCATGATTTCTTCTTTTTTAGTATATTTTGGTAAAACTGTAGATGACATTAAATCTCCTTAAATATTGATATTAAATAAGAAAAATATACTTAATTAAGGAATTCGTCAATAGAGTGTTCCTTAATTTTTAGTGGACCTTGAAAAAGATTACACCTGGTTTTGATTTCATCTTTTGTAATGTATTTTTTCAGGGCTGCGCATCTAAAAACGTATATATTTTTCATCTGTTCAACTTTTATTTCCTTTTTATGTATGCAGCCGTGATTGCATCCTCTAAAGTTCATACTGCAGATTATATCATTAAAAAAATTATAATCAACGATAAAATGGTATGTATAAAAAATTTTGTAAAATCTAAAAACGATTGCGAAAAATGATATAAATA
>DXAQ01000168.1 GCA_019116905.1 Candidatus Mucispirillum faecigallinarum
TATTTATATCATTTTTCGCAATCGTTTTTAGATTTTACAAAATAACACTAAATTCATATATATTTACTTCATTAGTATTTAATTACTAAGTGGAGGAAAAAATGAAAAAATGTATGCCTGTAATACTTATATTATTCACAGCATTACTATTTGGCTGTAATAATTCTTTATCAGACAACTCTATATTAGGCGGCACTACAATAGATAATGTTTCGTCTGATAACACAGATTCTGATAACACAGTTCATGTAACAGGAATAAATGTAAGTCCTGATATTATAGAGCTTGATATTGCTAAAGACAGCAGCAAAAACACTGCTCAAATCAATGCAAGCGTAATTCCTGCAAATGCAGATAATCAAAAAATAGGATATAACAGCAGCGACCCAAAAATTGCAGATGTTAATGAAAATGGTATCGTTACAGCATACGCTGTTGGAACAACAAATATAACTGTTGCATCTCTTGCAAATGTTTCCATATTTAAAACTGTTACTGTTATTGTAAGCAATTCTGATACAAGTGATGAACCAGTAATAGATAATGTTATTTCAATAGAAGTAAATGCAAATAACGTAGAACTTGATTTAAATACACTGCAAAATAAAAGTACATTTCAAATAGAAGCTGTTGCTAAACCAGATGAAATTGATGAAAGTTTAAAAACTTTAACATTTTCTTCAAATAATATGGATATAGCAGATGTTGATAATCAAGGGTTAATCACTGCTAAAAGCAAAGGAAATGCAGTAATTACTGTAAAATCAGTAAGCAATCCTGATGTTTTTACTAATATATATGTTACAGTAATAGACACTACTGTATTAGATAAGCCTTCACAAATTGTGCTTGAAAATAATACTGCTGAACTTGATTTAAACCCTTTAAACGATAGTAATACATTTCAAATTAAAGCAACAGTATTACCAGAAAACCTTGATGCAAATCTAAAAAGGATAACATACTTATCAGATGATACAAATGTGGCAGAAGTTGATAACCAAGGGTTAGTAACTGCAAACAGCACAGGAAAAACAGTTATCACTATTAAATCAGATGTAAGCCCTGAAATTTATACTGAATTAAATATTACAGTGGTTGATACTACTCCATTAGATACACCGTCATCTATTGTATTAAATATTTCAGCAGTTGAGCTTGATGTAAACCCTGCAAAAAATAGAGATTCATTTCAAATAGAAACACAAGTATTACCTAATGAACTTGCTGATAATAAAAAAGGTGTTACTTATGAATCTAATGATGTTAATACTGCTGATGTAAGCTTAACAGGGCTTGTAACAGCTAAAAAAGCAGGAAAAGCTGTAATTACTGTTACTTCCACAGAAAACAGTGCAGTAAAAGCCACATTAAATGTAACTGTAAATAATACTACAAGCGAAGTTGTTGAAGTAAGTGATATTCAGGTTGATAAACAAGAAATAACACTTGATTTAACAGATAAAGTTACAGACACTATTACTGCTGCTGCCATGCCAATAGAAGCTGCAAATAGATTATTAATATACTCTATTGAGCCAGCCACTCTTGCTTCAATTAATAATATTGGCGAAATAACAGCAAAAAACACAGATAAAGGAACTATTACAATAAAATCAGAAAGCAATCCTGATATAATAAAACAAATTCCATTGAATGTAACGAATAGTGCAGCAGCTAACGGGCAGGAAATTCCTATTAAAGCTTTAGGGTTTGAAGAAACTGGTGTAGTTTTAAAAGTTGGAGAAACTTATCAATTAACTCCAAAATTTACACCGCCTAATACAACACAAAGAAATATATTTTTTGATTTAAATACAGGATTTTATGGTAAATATATTGATTTAGATACAACAACAGGACTGATAACAGCAAAAGCTGCAGGTGTTGCTTGGCCAGAAATAAAGTCATACGATACTTCTTTCTATCCAGCTGCTGATATTAAAGTTCAAGTAGTTGATGAAAATGGACCTATTGCTTTAAATAAATTATCAGTTACTCCAAAAGAGATGACTGTTAATAAAGACAGCTATCTTGGCTACTTTGGCAATCAAATTGCAGTAAACTATGAGCCTGCAAATACTACTGAAAAAGGCTTAACTTTTTCATCAGACAGTTCATTAGTTTCCATTAATAATGGTATTGTCCGCGTTGCTAACAGCACAGGAAAAGCTGTAATTAAAGTTCAGTCCAGTGAACACCCTGATATATATGATACGGTTACTTTAAATATTATTGACCCATTTGATAAAGAACCGCCAGTTTATGATGATATTAACCCTAGCGAAATGGACAGCCATACAGACAGAATGTATATAAAAATTACATTTGATGTTTCAAGTTCAGTAGGGAATTTATATGATGAATCAGAAAGAGTTGGTATAAGAGGAATAGATTTCCAAAGTGATACAGGTTCAGGCACATTAATTACAGAGCCTGCACATGGATATATTGCCCCTTATGGATACTGCGAAAAATATAAATGCTTTGAAAATATGGACGCATTTAAAAATACTTTAATTGCTAAGAAAAATATAGGTATAAATTATTATGTTGGTGCAAATAACCTTTATACTCCAGTGCTGCAGTCAGGCATAACAACATATCCATTATACCTTGTATTTTTCAAAACTGCAGGTGTTGCTTATACAAGGCCGACAGTTAATCTGCCTATTGATTGGAGCAAATACGACCCTAAAATACATAAAAATGCTGCAAAATTCCATATAACAGTAAAAGATAAAATAACTACTTTTACTTTTGACGGCTTTGAAACAAAATAAATAAATAAAGTGGCAGAAGATAATTTAATTCTGCCACTTTTCACATCAACTTATAATATCCATAAATTATTTCAAAAAAAATCTTAAATATCCTATTATTTTTATTGACTAATATAATTTTTACTATTATAAATTTTATTTACTGTATAAGATTTTTAGGCGTGTAGCTCAGTGGGAGAGCGTTGCCTTGACGTGGCAAATGTCAGCGGTTCAATCCCGCTCATGCCTATAACATATAAGATATATGCAGCTCATACAACTGCAAGTAGCATAAGGAGCTAATTATGAATATAAAATTACCTGACGGCGCAAACATTGAATTAGAAGAAAATTCAACTGTGCTTGATGCCGCAAAAAAAATCTCAAACAGTCTGGCAAAAAAAGCAGTTGCCGGTGTTATTAATGACAAAATTGTTGATTTAAGCGCTAAACTCCATAACGGCGATAACATAAGAATATTAACGGAATCAGATGAAGAATCATTAGAAATATTACGCCACTCTACAGCTCACTTAATGGCTCAGGCTATTTTAAGGCTTTATCCTGAAACAAAAGTTACTATTGGGCCTGTTGTAGAAAACGGTTTTTACTATGATTTTGACAGGGATACTCCTTTTACTGTAGAAGATTTGGAAAAAATTGAAAAAGAAATGGCTAAAATTTCAGCAGAAAATATATTAATTACTAGAAAAGAAATTTCTGCAAAAGAGGCTATTGACCGCTTTACTAAAGAAGATGAAAAATATAAAGTAGAAATTATTGAAGATTTAGGCGTGGATACAGTATCACTTTACGAACAGGGTGATTTTACTGACCTTTGCCGCGGTCCTCACGTTTCTTCTACTGGCAAAATAAAACATTTTAAACTTTTATCAGTTGCTGGTGCATACTGGCGCGGCGATGAAAAAAATAAACAGCTGCAAAGAATTTACGGCACATCATGGTTTTCTAAAAAAGAACTTGATGATTACTTAAATATGCTTGAAGAAGCTAAAAAACGCGACCACAGAAGGCTTGGCAAACAGCTTAAACTTTTTACAATAGAAGAAGATGCAGGTGCAGGCTTTCCTATATATCTGCCAAAAGGTGGTATGCTTAGAGCTGTTTTAGAGCAGTTTGAAAGAGAAGAACATATTAAAAGAGGTTATGATATAGTTTACGGTCCTACTATCCTTAAAAAAGATTTATGGGTATGCTCAGGCCACTATGATAACTACAAAGAAAATATGTATTTCACTGAAATAGACGGCGTAGAGTTTGGTATTAAACCTATGAACTGTTTATCTCACATTATGATATATAAAAATGAGCTGCACAGTTACAGAGATTTACCATTACGTTATTTTGAACTTGGCACAGTGCACAGACATGAAAAATCAGGGGTTTTACACGGCCTTATGCGTGTTAGAGCATTTACTCAGGATGATGCACACATTTTCTGCCGTCAGGACCAGCTTTTAGAAGAAATCACTAATATTTTAGATTTTGTTAAAAGCGTTATGGATATTTTTGGCTTTGAATTTATTCATACAGTATCTACAAGGCCAGAAGAAAAATTTATAGGCACTGTTGAAATATGGGATACAGCAACTAAAGCATTAATTGACGCACTTGAAGCAAAAGGCTTAGAATACACTATTAACGAAGGGGACGGCGCATTTTACGGCCCTAAAATTGATATAAAATTAAAAGATGCAATCGGCAGACTTTGGCAGTGTGCTACAATCCAGTGTGATTTTAACCTGCCAGAAAGGTTTGATTTAACTTATGTTGGCCAGGATGGCGAAAAACACCGCCCAGTTATGCTGCACAGGGTTATTTTAGGCTCTGTTGATAGATTTTTAGGGGTATTAATTGAACACTTTGCAGGTGCTTTCCCTGTATGGATTGCTCCTGTACAGGTAAAAGTAATGAATATTACTGATGAAAGTGCAGAATATGCTGAAATCTTATACAGAGAATTAAAACAGGCTGGCATAAGAGTAGAAAAAGATTTAAGAAACGAAAAAATCGGCTATAAAATCAGAGAGGCACAAATGGAAAAAGTGCCACACATGATTGTAGTTGGTAATAATGAAATGCATGATAATAAAATTTCTGTCCGTTTAAGAAATGGAGAAACAAAAAATAATCTTGATTTTTCTGCATATATTAGTGTATTAAAATCATTAGTAGATTTAAAATCTCTTGAATTATGGGCTGAATAATATTATAAATAAGCTACAAAAGTTTTAAAGAGATAAAATTCTCTTTATGGAGGTGTATCATACCGTCAGTTAAAGATGGAGACAAAGAAAGGGTAAATGATGAGATAACAGCAGCAGAAGTCCGCTTAATAGATGATAACGGACAGGCGCTAGGTATCTTATCGCTGCATGAAGCAATTGATGCAGCAAGGGATAAAGGACTGGATTTAGTGGAAGTTGCCGCTAATGCAAAACCTCCTGTATGTCGTATTATGGACTACAGCAAATATAAGTTTGAAAAAAACAAGAAAGAAAAAGAGGCTCGCAAAAAACAGCGTCAGCATCAGGTTGATATTAAAGAAATTAAATTCCGCCCAAAAATTGAAGAACATGATTATAATGTTAAATTAAAGCATATAAGACGCTTTTTAACTGATGGTGATAAAGTCAAGATAGTTATCCGCTACCGTGGTAGAGAAATAATGTTTCTTGATTCTGGCACCGAACTTTTAAATAAAATCTCCTTAGATGTAGAAGATTTAGGCGCTATGGAGAAAAAGCCTGAAATATTAGGCAAACAACAAATGATGATTATTGCCCCAAAGGCAGCAAAATAAACGCTTAATTTTGTAAAGCTAGAAACTATAAAGGAGTAAATATGGCTACGCACAAAGTGAAAACCCACAGGGGTGCAAAAAAACGCTTTAAAATCAGTGCTAATGGCAAACTCATTTTCAAAAAACAAGGAATGAGACATATTGCTACTGGTATGAGCAGAAAGCGTAAACGTCAGTTAAAAGAAACAGGCGTTATCACTGGCACAGTGGCTGCAAATATGCGCCGCGTTATGCCTTATGCATAAGATAATTTAATATCTTATCATTTAATTTTCAGCTATGTATACGGCATTAGGCCGCCGTATGACAGGCAAAACTAAATAACCTAAGTCAATAAGACTTAACAAGGAGGAACAAGTGCCTAGAGCTAAAGGTGGTTATAAAACCAGAAGAAGAAGAAAAAACATACTTGCATTAGCAAAAGGTTTCAGAGGCAGAAGAAGGACAGTTTATAATATTGCCCGCCCTTCTGTTGAAAGAGCTTTATGCTATGCTTACAGAGACAGACGCAGGAAAAAAAGAGACATGAGAAGATTATGGATTACTCGTCTTTCTGCTGCTGCTAAATTAAACAATACTTCATACAGCAAACTTATGGGCAATCTGAAAAAAGCTGGTATAGATTTAAACCGTAAAGTTCTTTCAGAAATGGCTATAAACGCTCCTGAAGCTTTTGCAGAATTAGTAAAAAGCGTTACAAAATAAGTTTATTATTAAAACTTATAAATATTAAGCCCTCTTTTGAGGGCTTTTTGTATATTAGAAAATTTTTACTCCCCTCCCCTCTTTTATAAACAGATAATACTATATAGTATCTTTTTATACTGCCTTATTAAATCAAAAAATATATTTGTAAAAACAGTTTACCACGTTTTTACAAAATTATTTCACTGCTTATGAATTTTCTATAATTTATATATTACTAATATCACTTTTTGGCACGCTGATTGCTTATTTATAATCAAAATTAATTGCAAAATACAGGCGGAGGCTTTTATGATAATAAATAACAGTATGTATCTTAATTATTTAAATACATTACAAAACCCTAGTAATGATATTAATACTGATGATGATAATACAACATCTTCAACAAATAATACTGCTGGTACTCCTGTTACACTTCCTGCAAATATGGATACTATCGATATTACAGGCACACAAGAAGTAGAAGAAGTGGAAGCAGAAGTTATAGAAAATGATAAATTAGACTGGACATATAATACTACTGATACAGGTTATCTTCCAGATTTTAAACTTGGGGACTGGGAAAATACTTCCGATATACTTTTTGGCGGAAACACAATGACTGTGGAAGAACGCTCTTACGCTGTATATCTGCCTGCATCATTACAGGAAAAAATGGAGGCTGACCCTGAATTTGCTAAGGAAATTAATGCAAAATTAGAAGACTTTTTTAACTATGCAAAAAAAGAAAGCGGCACATTAGATGACGGCACTTCATATAATGTAATTGCTCAGCAAATGGCAGTTGCTATGGATGAAAATGGAAATATTACTCATACTTATGTTAGGACAGAAAGTTACAGCGTATCTTCAGCTCTGCCAGAAGCTGCAAATGATGAAAATGCACTTAATTCTATTGATAATAATACAGAAAATGCAAACAGTAATAATTCTTTAACTATTAAATATGGCTTTGCCATGTATAAATCAAGTATACAGATAGGCGGCAGCTCTAATGGAAGTAAAGAATTAACTGATGAGGAAAAAAATTCCTCTGCTATGACTGCAATAGGAGTGCAGTCTGTAATCACTATTGAAACTGCACAAGTCAGCGGCAGCGAACCTGCAACAGAAATTAGAAAAGCTAATGGTGATGTAGTAGAGCTTGAAACAGGAAAACTTATTCAAAAACATGCAGGTTACAGCGACGGTATGCAAAAATATGACGCAAAAGCATAAAATTGATTATTGGCACTTTTTATAGATTAATTTGGAGATTAGCCGTCTAAATATATTTTAGACGGCTTTTTTATTAATTACATTTATCTTTATTTGTTGCGCAGTATGTTTCAAGCATTTCTATTATTTTGCTTTCTGCATTATTTTCTTTTGCAAATGATAAGCCGTTAAATCCATTATCATATTTTATATATATGCCACTTTCAAGCAGCAGTTTTACATTATCTGCTAGATTATAAATAACAGCGCATTCCAGTGGATTTGGCTTATAATTTCCCTTCTTTGATGCATCAAAATATTCATCTGTATTATTATTCCAGTTTTTTACTTTGCTTATATCTATAATTTTTAAAGCTTTTTGAAGGTCTTTTGAATCATTTGAGCATGCTGCAAGCTGCACAAGTGGAATATCTTCAGAAGATATCATGTTATACTTTTCTAGTAAATCACCTTTCTTAGAAAATAGTATTCCTGCTAAATGCCTTTTAGGTACACTGACATTTCTTTCCATAAATTGTTTGATTACTTTATCATTTCCTATGCTAAATGCCAAAACAACAGGAACAGTATTTATATATTTATCATCAACAATTAAATTAGGGTCTGCACCTTTTTCAAGTAAAAGTTTTATCAGTTTATCATCATCAAGAAGTAAAGCGTATAATAAAGGGGTTACTTCATTAGGAGTTAATACCTCCTCAAGTTTTGACTTTTCACATTGATTTTTTTCATAATAACGGAATGAGCGGATTATATCATTTATATTGCTGCTTTCCTGATAGCCGCTGTAAAAATTACGAAATTTACATTCATCATAATGAGCCATAATATAATCAAAAAGCTCATCATCTTTTAATGATATTTTTTTATCTTTAATTTGTGATTTTATGTAAGTTACTATTTCTTGTGAGCCAAAACTTTTAGCATACTGCATTATATTTGCACCAGTATATAAATCATCTAAATTAGCGCCATAATCTATAAGCAGTTTTACACAATCAAGGCATTTATTTTCAACTGCTGCAAAAAGTAAAGGCTTATTATTTTGGTTTCTTACATTTACATCAAGGCCGTATTTTAAAAACAGTTTTAATTTTTCAATATTACCTGCGTTTTTAAATATAAAAGCAGCCGGCAGCTCTCCAAGGTACATATTTTCACCCATTATTAAAAGCTGCTCTATATATTTATTATTATTTGTATATTCAAGAGGAACTCTGTAATAATTATCAAATATATCAAACCCATTTATAATTAAGTATGATGCAAGCCTGTTATAACGGTGTCTAAAAGCAAAGTGTAAGAGCCCTTCTGCTATATCATTTGTATTATTTAATAAACCTACTGGCTTTGAGTCTATCATTTCTAAAATTTCATCTTCACGTAAAATAATACTGTTATTTTCATCGCGAAGGTATAAATTTAAATAATGATTATATATGCTGCTTTCATAATCTACAAACATTTCATACATCTTTTTATATTTTTCTACGTCCTGACTTTCTGAGTCATCACCCTCATAATTGCCCAGAATATCAACTAATAAATTAGTGCATGTATAATCTTCATTTTCATTATTATAAATAGGCGGCGCGCAGTTTACAGCTGGGTAATTATATTTCATTAAAAGCTTTATCATATCTATATTGCCATTAAAAACAGCAGTAGAAAAAAGGCTTGTATGATATTCTATTGGATACTGCAATTTTAAATGGTTTGCATCAAGCATAGCCTGCACTAATTCTATATCGTTATGTTATAGGATAATACCTTAAATAAGGCTCATTATCTTCACTTTCTTCATCATCATAATAATCTTCATCATCACTTAAATCAAACCCAGTTACTTCTTCAAATAGTGGAAAATTTAATGATTTTACTTTAATTCTATATGGTTCATATTCATTTATTGTTAAACCATTTCCTGATGGGTCTATTAAAGCATAATAGTCATCTGTTTCATATATATCTGTAAATTTATCAAGCAGGCTGTAATGATGTGATTTTACTTTATCATACAAAATAGCTGCACTTACATCTTCCCATAATTTTACTTCTTTTTTATCTTTATCTATAATTGTTGAAAGCATATTTAATATATTTTCATTAGATACCATATTTTTATATGTTTCATACTCTAAAGGCGTAATTTTAGCACCAGCCTCAATAAGAAGTTTTACAGCATCTATATTTATTTTTGAAACTGCATAATACATAGCATCTTTTTTAAATAAATATTCTTTCTGAAAAATATTTGATTTTGGAAGATATGCTTTTATCATCTGCATATCATTTAAAAGGATTGCTTTTTGTAATGGGGTATAATATGTATAACCATTTATTTTATCTACATTTGCATTATAAGATAAAAGTATGGATGCCATTTTATAATTTGCGGCAAAATCTATGGCTGTCAGATTAAATTTTGGTGTAGCAAGGTTTACATCTGCACCATTTTCAAGTAAAAATTTTACCATTTCTATATTATTATTTTCAACAGCTTTCATAAGTGCAGAACTTTCTGGAAAATAATTTACTGCATTTACATCTGCACCAGCTGCAACAAGCTTTTTAACCATATTTAAATCATTAAATACTGCTGCCACATATAACGGTGTTGGATATTTACCTGTAAATATTTTATCTAAAAAAACTTCCTCATTAGCTATTCTTTCATTTACGCCGCATACTTTTATAAAATCTACAAGCTTATTATAACTTTCTAATTTGCAGTTTTTATCTACATCTGGCACGTAATATGAAGCAAAAGCGTAGCTTTGTATAAATAATAATATTATTACTAAATATAATTTTTTCATAAAATATACTCCCCAGCCCCAAAATAATTATATTAATACGCACCTTCTAAATTTTTATTATTTAATCTTTTTGCTGCATATTTATCACGCAGTCTGCATGCATATTTATAGCTGATAAAATAACCTGCCACAGAAAATAATATCATATAAACAAAACTGCCAAAAAGTATTGGTTTACCCCAGAATATAAAAGTCTGCTTTATGCCTTCAATTATACCGTTTTGAAAAAATCCCATAAATTCATCATATCCGCCTATTTCCTGCCCAAGCATTATAGAGCCTGTTATATAATATAAATAAAAAAGAGGAAGATTAGTAAAAGAATTGCTTATCCATGTCCAGGCAAGCCCTATTGGCAGACTGAAATGAAATTTAAATAATCTTGCTATAAACCAAATAATAAAAACAACATTCATCTGCCATACAATAGGCGTAAACCCACAAAAAAGCCCAACAGCTGTGCCCCATGCAATATACTGAGGGTTATGCCGCTCTCGTTTCATAGGGATAATTAACTTCATATAACAGTATCTATAAAGATTTCTAAAATAATTTTTTATTTTATTCATCATAAATAAACGCTCCTGCTTTCATATATTTTTATTTTTTACCACTATTTTGTTTTTCAACATATTCTTCTATAAGTTTTATAATCTTTTTAAGTTTTTTTCTTTGTTCTCTGCTTGCTTTTTCACTAAGTTTATAATTTTTAGCATAGGTAAGTAAATCTTCTTTACCTATAACTACTACATTATGTTTTAAAAGAATTTCCACCGAATCAACATATAAACGTTTTATTGCTACTTCTAATGGGTTTGCAGTATCAATGTATGATATACCAAATTTTTTAGTATCTTTTTCGTTCCAGTCATCATAATTTTCTATATTAATATATTTAAATATTTCTT
>DXAQ01000013.1 GCA_019116905.1 Candidatus Mucispirillum faecigallinarum
ATGCTAAAAAAACGAAAAACATTAGTCCAGCAATAAAAACTAAATATGTATTGAAATTTATTATATCTTTATATTTATTAAGAAAATCTTTTTCCTTCGTTTTATATTCCATAAGAAGCTTAAATAATTTAAATGCATAAAACATACTAATTATGCTTGATAAGCTTGATACAACTAATGGATACTCATGGAAAACAGCATACAGCACAAATAATATACAAAATAATATTATAAATGGATAAAGTAAACCATCTCCTGCATACTTAGACACATTATGAATATACTTTATCAAAACAAAAGTTAATATAATGAAAAATATAATATATAAAGGAACATTATCACGCCTTCCTGCCTGCTCTAAAAAAACTGCATACATATTGATAATGCAAAAATAAATTGACATAAGGAAATAAGCATTAATTTTTGGAGTATAAATTTCTATTTTAGAATAATCTAAATTGTTCATATTTTTCCTTTATATATATGAATTTACCAGCAATTTCTTTATCTGCCTGCCTGTTAGCTGTATATATTATACATTTACCACTGGAAGCTGCATCTTTTATTTTTGCTGCAACTTTTATTTTAGAGTTATCATCAAGTGATACAAAAGGTTCATCAAGGATAATTAAATCTTTTGTTTCAAGATAGCCGTATATAAAAAGCAGCCGTTTCTGGCCGTCGCTTAAATAAAACGGACTCATACTTGCCTCTGCATTTATTTCATTAAGCAGTGATTTTGCCTTATCCTTATTATTATTCATAATAATAAGCGCCTCATCAAGTGCTGTTTCTTTAAATATTAAATGTTCTGGAAACTGTAAACATACACCAGTCATATTTTTATCAATATTATAAGAAATAGTGCCGCTTTTTTTATCAAGGATGCCACAGAGTGTTTTTAATAACACACTTTTACCGCTGCCGTTAAGCCCAAAAATGCATATTATATCGCCTTTTTCTGCTGTGAAAGTTACTGACTCTCTGCTTATAATCGTATCTAAATTTTTTACATATAATAATATATCTTCCAACTATTTATCCTTTTTTATGCTGTTTAAAAGACCGTCCTGCATAAGCTTAATATTCATTACATCAATAGAGCTTTCTACATCTATCTTTTTAATTGTAAACATACTTTTTAAAATTTCCTGAAAAGCGCTGTTTACTTCTGCAAGAGAATTTTCAATTTTTGATTGAATTTCTAATGTTAAATCAGCAGGCAGCCGCATATTTTCTATGTAAGTATTTGATATATTTTCTATATACGGAAGATATTTGCTTTCTATATCATAAATATAGCTGTCAAGTTTATTATCACTGCCTATTTCTTCTATTTTTAACATTGTTTCTTTTATGCTGCATAAATTATTATATATTCCTGCTTTATTTTCAAAAGCATTATTAATTATATTATCAATTCTTTCAATACATTTAGGCTGAATATTTTTATCATTATTTGGTTTTTCTTTTTTTTCAGCCTCACTTTTTTCATGACTGTAAAAACATATTTTATCACCATCTAAATAAATATGGTTTATATAAGGCTCAATAAATTTATTAAAAAATTTATCATTATCATAACCATTATATATGTCCTGAATTAATATCTGCCCTTTATCCTTTAAAGAAATCACTTTAAAAGCATAAAGATATGGAATAAGCTTAAAACCTGCAACAATAGATGCAAGCACAGCAAAAGTGCTGAAAATAAAAATAGTATTCATAAAACCTATATGTTTTTCAAATATACATAATGGATAGAAAAATAACCCAAATATTATTACAGAAATTATTGCAGGACCAAAAGCATATCTAAACTTATCTTTATAAATATATTCTTTATTATCTATAAATAATTTTTTCACTGCCTGCATATATGTAACAAGATAATATAATGTAATTAAAAGAAAAACATAACCTGATGTAAAAACAATATAGCTGATTTTATCCTTAATATGAGGTGCTGCAAATATATAAAAACATAATACTAAAGCTGTAAACCCAATAAGCACATTTAAAGCAGTTTTATTATTTTTAAAAGTATCTAAAATAAAAGAATAAATAAAAAAACACATGATTAAAATAAAAGCCATGCTGAGAAATGAAAATTTATGACCAACAAGTATGGATAAAAATCCAGAATATATGGATAAAACAAAAAATAAAATAATTTTATTTATATCTATAATCATAAAAATACTACCCTAAAATTTTTTCTGAAAATAATAAGACTTTATCTGCAGATAATTCTGCCCTGTTATAAATTACTTCATCAAATAATTTATCATTAATATATGGCGATTTATCAAGATTACAAAGCAGTCTTGCAGCTTTTACGCCATTTTGTTTTGTGCCAATAATCTGAGCTATTGGCACAACTGAGCCTTCTGTGCCGATTACTGCCAGACCATCCTCCTGCTGCAAAGACGCAAACGCTTGATACATATCGTAATATTTAGGTGCCTGCTCTCCAAAAAATACAACAGACGGCTTAAACTCTGTGCCGCCGCATTTTTCGCATTTCACAGGCTTAAATTCGCCCTCGATATATATTTCATTTAAACAGTTTGTGCAGTGAACATAATTTATGCTGCCATGTACATGCATTACATTTGTGCAGCCTGCTTTTTCAAGAAGATTATCTATATTTTGGGTAATAACAATAACTTTTTCTTCCCCATATTTTTGCTGCAGTTCTGCTATTGCTTTATGCATTTTATTTGGTTCTGCTTTTGCGTATTCTATTCTTCGTTTTGAATAAAATTCATGGACTAAATGATAATTAGCACGCCATGTGGCAATATTGCATACTTTATTTACATCATAGCTGTCCCAAAGACCGTGTCCGCCGCGGAACACTCCAAGCCCTGAATCTGCACTAAGACCAGCACCACTGAAAAATAACATTTTAGCCATAAATTCACCATTAAAAAATGGGGCGTAAAAGCCCCACAATATTTATTTGCTCATATTATTTAAAAATTCTGCATTTGTTTTTGTGCCGCGCATTTTATCAAGCACAAGCTCCATAGCGTCCACTGGGTTCATATTTGATAAGAACCTGCGTAATATCCATACTTTATTCTGTTCTTCCTGAGTATGCAGCAGTTCTTCTCTGCGTGTGCCTGATTTATTAATATCAATAGCAGGAAATAATCTGCGTTCAACAAGACGTCTGTCAAGATGAAGTTCCATGTTGCCTGTACCTTTAAATTCTTCAAAAATAACTTCATCCATTCTAGAACCTGTATCAATAAGAGCTGATGCAATAATTGATAGACTGCCGCCATTTTCAATATTTCTTGCAGCACCAAAAAAGCGTTTTGGTTTATGGAGCGCGTTTGCATCAACACCACCTGAAAGCACTTTACCGCTTGATGGCTCAACTGCATTATATGCTCTGGCAAGACGTGTAATACTATCTAATATAATAACAACATCTCTGCCGCTTTCTACAAGACGTTTTGATTTATTTAAAACCATTTCTGCAACCTGTACGTGCCTGTAAGCTGGCTCATCAAAAGTAGATGAAATAACTTCTACCTGCATTGGCTGCCTGCCTTCGTTTACAGCTTCTGCTGTCATGGCTGCAACAGTCTTTTTAAAATCTGTTACCTCCTCAGGCCTTTCATCTATTAATAATAATATCATATAAACTTCAGGATGGTTTTTAGCAATACTGCTGGCAATAGATTTCATTAAAACAGTTTTACCAGTTCTAGGCGGCGCAACAATTAAGCCGCGCTGACCTTTACCTATTGGAGCAATTAAATTTATACATCTTGTATCATATTTTGTCGGGTCTGCTTCTAAATTAAGTCTTTCATCAGGAAAAAGTGGAGTTAAGTTTTCAAAAAGATTTCTCTGCCTTGTAGGAGCGTCAAAGTTTACAGTTTCTACTTTTAAAAGTGCGAAATACTTTTCATTATCTTTTGGCGGTCTGATTTCACCTGCCACTGTATCACCATTTCTAAGTCCAAAACGTCTTATTTGGGCTGGAGATACATATATATCATCAGGTCCTGGCAGATAGTTATAATCAGGCGAGCGCAGGAAACCAAAACCATCCGGCAGAATTTCTAAAACACCCTGACCATATATCTGACCATTTTTTATGCTTGTTGCTTTTAATATTTCAAACACAAGCTCCTGTTTTAATAAGTTTTCAGCATTCTCAATCTCAAGCTGAGTAGCAATAGCCACTAAATCTTCAATAGATTTCTTTTTTAACTCTGTAAGATTCACAAAAATACCCCTATGTTTTAATGAACATTTATATATTACTTAAAATTATTCTGCACATAAAAAAGCACTAATAAAGCAACGTATTAATTTAAGGTAACTGAAATTTAACTAAAAATTTGGTTGATAATATACAGAACCTTTTTGATAATGATAGAACATCTATGTTTCTTTATTATTACAACTTATATTATTTGTCAAGCAAAATATAATAAATTTTAAATTTATAATGACTTATAAAAATTTATATGCTAGACTGTTTTACATTTATTAAATAAATACGGAGAGAGTTATGAAAAAACTTATAATTTTAGCAGCGGTAGCTGTTAGTATTTTTTCATTTGGGTGTAAAAAAGATAATGCCCAAAAACAGAATGATAATGCAAGTAAGGCACAGACAGTAGAAAAAACTGATATGAAACAGTTTGAAAAATCACTTTCTTTATTTCAAAATCCACAATATGATTTACTTTACAAATTAATTGAAAAAGGAATTAATGCAGAACTTGAAGATAATGTTACAATCCCTTATCCAAAACATGCAAAACGTCTTTTAATTAATGATGAGCAGATAACTATTGATAAAGGTGCAACACCTCTGGGGATTGCTGCGCTTTTCTGTACCCCTTCCCTTGTTAATGATTTAATAGAAAAAGGTGCAGACTTAAAAACAACAGTAAACGGCAACTCTATTGCTGCTGTAATTATACAGTGCGGCGAAGCTGAGCAGGCTGGCATGTTTGAAAACTACCTTAAAACTGTACGCAAATTTGAGCAAAATAATCCTGAAATTTATAAAGACAAACCTGCATTATATGCAGCAAACTCTATAATAAGTGTTAAAGGCGATAATGGAGAATATATACCAAACCAAACAATTTTAAACTATGCTGTTCAAAATAACTTAAATGATGCTGTTCCTGTTATATTAAGATATGCAGGTGGTATAAACTATTTTAGTAATGATAATAATAACCCTAATAACCTTTTACCAATTGTTACAGCTTTAAATTACCAAAACTATGAAGCTGTTAGATTATTTTTTGAAAAAACAGGCTCACTTTTTAAAAAGATGACGACTATTGACGGAGTAACTGGCGTTTCATTAATTGATTATCTTTTCTATAATGCAATGGATGAAGATATAAAAAAAGCTAATATACCAGCTAATATGTTTTTTAAATCCTTAATAAATGGTTACAAACTAGATGGAGATGGTATTCCTGAAATAAAAAAAATAGTTGAAAGCGGTGATATAACAGCAAAAACTGATGCTCCAATAACAGCTAAAAAAGGAGAAATCCCAGCAGGCTCTACTATGATGCACATTGCTGCATACGTAGGTAATTACGATTCACTTATTAAAGCAGCAGCTTTTTATAATGATAAAACTAACATATTAAATATACAGGACGGAAATGGTGATACTCCACTTCATATAGCTGTAAGGCAGGGCTTTTTAGGAACAGCAAAAATTTTATTAGAAGCTGGCGCTTATCTTGATATAAAAAATAATAACGGCTTAACTCCACTTGCTGTTGCAATAAAAGAATACAATGGTAACAAACAGGCTGCTTTTGTAAAAATGCTTTTAACAAGTGCAGGCAATACTAAAACTCATTATGATTTATCACTTTCACTTGATGAAGAAACATTAAATATGGCAAAAGGTATAAAAGCAGTAAATGATATGATTACTAAATATAATATCAAAGAAGGGGATTCATCTGTTAGAGGTTATTTATTAGATACTGCAAAAATGAATGCGAAACAAAACTTAAATCCGCAGATTGTAAGAATTATGCAGGGCGGTATTGATAACCAGCTTCAATTTGCTGCTAATATGAATGACAGTGTAAAATTTCCAAAAGATTCTACACCATTAATTGCAGCAGCTATTGCATGCTCTGATGCTGTTGCGGAAAACTTAATTCTTGCAAAAGCTGATACAGATATAAGAATTACTGGCGAAAACGATTTAAAATATGATGCTTATGATTTTGCAGACAGAGTTTCAGGCTGTGAATCAGTAAAAACAATGCTTAAAAATCCAGCATCATTAAAAGTAAATATGCAGGGTTTTCTTGAATGGGATATTGTAACAGCAGAATCAGAGGCTGAAAGCCAAAATAACGCAGCACAGCCGGCAGAAACAGTGCAGGAAAATAATGCAGATGAACCTTATGCAGTAGATAACGGCAGCGTTACAGAAGATAATAACAGTAATGACGGCGCTGATGTAGAATTAATTATTGAAGAAGAAAACTAAAATATAACAGCCTGCAGATATAAGCAGGCTTACTTTATTAATAAATTTATTTCGCATAAAAATAGAAAAGCCTGTATATTTTTTATATACAGGCTTTATTTTTTACAATTTATGCAAGAGTTCTATACCTTGTGCCCTCTGGTGTATCAATTATTTCCACCCCTTTTTCAGTTAATTCTGCTCTCACGCTGTCTGCCAGTGCAAAATCTTTATTTTTCCTTGCCTCTGCTCGTTTTGCAATTAAAGCTTCCACTTCGCTTACTGGTACTTTTAAGTTACTTTTAAACCATTCATTTGCACTTTGGTTGATTATGCCTAAAACATTTGAAACAATACCAAATATATAACTGCTGACTTCTTTTAACTGTTCTGCGCTTTCTATATCTGGTTTAGATGCTATTATAGTATTGCCCATTCTAACAATCTCAAAAATAGATGCAACCGCTTTTGGAGTATTGAAATCATCATTCATAGCATCTTCAAACTCTTTAATAAAATGCTCCTTCATATCACATATTTCTTTAACCATACTTTTACCCTTTTTAGAGCCTGCAGTATGTGCTGCCTCATCAAGAAATATATAAATTCTGTGCAGTGCAGCAGCTGCCTCTTTTAACTTATCTTCAGAATATTCAAGTGGCTGCCTGTAATGAGTCATTAAAAATAAAAGCCTTAACGCTTCAGGATGACATATTTTTAAAATATCGCGGATAGTAAAAAAGTTATTTAAAGATTTTGACATTTTTTCTTTATTAATATTTACAAACCCATTATGTATCCAGTAATTAGCAAATGTTGAGCATGAAATAGCCTCAGATTGAGCAATCTCATTTTCATGGTGAGGAAATATTAAATCCTGACCACCGCCGTGAATATCTATATGGCTGCCAAGTAATGCTTCACTCATAACGCTGCATTCAATATGCCAGCCAGGTCTGCCCTGACCCCATGGAGAAGTCCATGAAGGCTCCCCCGGTTTTGCTGCTTTCCATAAGGCAAAATCAAGTGGGTTTTCTTTTTTGTCATTTACATCTACCCTTGCGCCAGCCATCATATCATCTAAATTTCTGCCTGAAAGTTTACCGTAATCTTTAAAAGATTTTACTCTAAAATATACATCGCCGTCTACTGCATAAGCGTTGCCTTTCTCTATTAAGCGCTCACAGTAGTTTATCATTTTTTCAATATATTCTGTGGCATGTGGTGTATATGTAGGGCGTTTTATATAAAGACTGTCCATATCTTTATCATGCTCTTTTATAAACCTTGCTGCCAGCTCGTTCCATTTTTCATGGTTTTCATTAGCACGGTTAATAATTTTATCATCTACATCTGTAAAATTTTTAACGAAAGTTACATCATAGCCTTTATATTCAAAAAATCTTCTAATTACATCAAATGCAACAGAACTTCTGCCATGGCCAATATGTGTGTAATCATAAACTGTAACACCGCATACATACATGCCTACTTTACCTTCATGTATAGGGCGAAACTCCTCTTTTTTAGAACTCATTGTGTTGTAAAGCATAATGCTCATTATTCTATTCTCCATTTAAACTTATTTTTTCATTAACGTATAGCTTGATGCTACTAACAGATTTTTTGTATATTCAGTCTTTGGGCTTGATAAAACATTATCAGTATTGCCATATTCTAAAAGCCTGCCTTTTTGCATAACAGCTATATTTTCACACAGATTAGAAACAACTGCTAAACTGTGGGATATCAGTATAAGTGTAATACCATTTTTTTGCAATGATTTCATTAAATTTAAAATCTGCGCCTGCACAGATACATCAAGAGAGCTGACAGGTTCATCTGCAATAATCACCTGCGGATTAATAGATAACGCCCTGGCAATAGATATTCTTTGACGCTGTCCACCTGAAAATTCATGTGGATACCTTTCTAAATATTCAAAAGGCAGCCCCACCATCTCCATAAGGCTTTCTAAGTGCTCTTTTATCTTATTTTTATCACTAGTAATATACTTTTTTATGCCGTCAATTAATGATGATTTAATGGTGAGCTTTGGGTTTAATGTGTTATTAGGGTCTTGAAATACCATCTGCACATTTTTTCTGTATTCGCATTTTTCATCATTATTAAGTGATAATATATTTTTATCTTTATAAAATATATTACCACTGTCTGCTTTATATATACTGCAAATAAGCCTTGCAATAGTTGTTTTACCACTGCCTGATTCTCCAACAATACCAAGAGATGCACCCTCTTTTATATCTAATGATACATTATCAAGAGCTGCAAACTGCCTGCCACTGCTAAATAAGCCATCAGATGTAGTAAAATATTTACTTACAGATTGAAGTGATAATATATTGTTATTCATAACTATACTTTTCCAGCCTTTTTTCTTCCTTGATTTTGCTGTATGCTCCAACAGCTGCTAATATATTACTTATAATCATTATAATAAAGTTTACATTATATGCAATAAAACTATTTTTAAAATCATTAGGAAAAAATATAAAAAATAATGATAATATCATTAAAATAAATGATAAGGAAAACCCAAAAGCCATTAAGTTATGATACCTGCTTAAACATACTGATATTACTGTCATTAACGCATATATAAAAACATATACATATTCAAGAGGATAAAGCCTTATTGTGCCAACTGTTTTATCAAGAGTTGAAAAAAGCAGCACGTAAGTTTCTACAAGAATAGCAACTGCTATTACAAACATTGGAAATACATCATTATGGTTTTTAAAAAGCAAAAATAAACCTAAAAATATATAAAACGCTATATAATACCTGATATTTAATATAATGGTAAACATATTTTTATTAACAATATCCGTATTTGATACATTAAAAACAATAGGTATAAGCCACATACAGAAAGCATATACTGCCATAGCAAAAGATGAATAATATAAAACCATATAAATATGCTTTACCTTAATAAAATTAATTCCCTCTCGAAAATCATTCCAAAGAGTTGCCGCATAGGCTAAATCAGATTGATAACTGCCTTGCGTATATGCAACCCTCACTAAATATATAAATATAGATATTAGGGCAATAAAGGCATAAACTGCTATATTTATTGATGGTGCATCATAAATTATTAACCCATGTAAAGATGCAGAATCCTTTAACATAAATAAAATAGATAAGAAAAAACTTATAACTGCAATTACTTTAACAATATCCCTGTCAAATGTGGCAATATAAAGCATACCAAAAAATAAAAAAGCAATAGAAATCTGATAATAATTTATTGTTGATGAAACTACATCACCAGTCATAAATAATATATTAATATCACCATTTAATGCCAGCATAATATTTGAATAGAATAAAAAACATAAACTAAAAATCCCCATCATAAATGGAAAAAATTTACCAGACATCATAAAAACAGCACTCTGCACAATAACAGCTGTAAAAATTAAAACATGAAGCGTAAAAGAATAACCTACTATAAAAATATAGCCTATAATAATAACAGTTATAAAATCAGCTAAAATAGTAAGATAATCTATTATATATGCCTTTACAAACCATACATTATAATTTGTAACTGTATAAAACTCTGCACTGCTTTTTGCAAGATAATCAAGCCTTTGAACAGAAGGAGCTATAGAAAAAACAAAATATACTATTCCCATAGCTTTTAAACAAAAAAGTAAAAAATCTATTAAAGTCATAGAATAAAGCGTATGCATAAATTCTAATACATTTATGCTGCCAAAAACATTACTATATAAATATATACCTAAAAATAAAAGCTTTAATAAACCTGCAGCATAGAAAAGCCTTACGCTGAAAAATAATGTTAAAAAAAGCTCACTAAGTTTATCAAAAATTTTATGTCTGCCTGGCAGCAAATCTACATAAACAACATATTCCTTAACATTTATAAGCCTGCCTGCATAAACACGCATAGACATTAGCGAAAATAAAATCATTAATGAATAAAAAATAAATTCAAAAACAGGGCGTAAAAATGGCACAGCAAAACTAACTAATATTAATACAGAACCTGAAAAAAATAATATAATAATGCTTGCAAAAAAATAGCACCAAAATTCATAACGTGAAAAAGGAGTAACATTAAACAAAAAATATTTAAAAAAATCCTTTAATACAAGCTTAAATAGAATAAATGAATTTAGAATACTGTGTTTTATAAAAACTTTTTGATTTAAATCTCTTGCTGCAATCCTGCTTAAATCTGTAACCAAACAGCAACTCCTTTATTTTAATTTCTTAATTATATATAAAAATAAACATAACTGCAATATTTTATTAATAAGGCTTATTTAAATATTTTTTTAGATACACCTAACACAATAAGTATATTAGCAAAGAAAAATACAGCATATACTGTGTAATATACAATAATGTTATTCATAGTTATACTATTATTAAAAATATTAATAAATGAAAGAGCAAATAAAATAATAGAAAAAGAAAATCCTAATGCCATAAGTCTGCTGTATCTTACCATATAAGCAGATAATATAAATATTACAAAATTCATAGCCATATATATGTATTGAAAATCATAAAGCATATATACAGGGAAAAAATTTTTTAATGCAGGGTATAATATAAGATATATTTCTAGTATAAATATAAAAATAACTAAAAATAAGGCAAATATTTCATTTCTGTTTTTAAAAAGCAGAAAAACACCTAGAACTACATATAATGTAATCAGTTTCCTAATATTTACTGCAAAACTGCTGATATATTCATCAAACAGATTAATATTAAATAGATATTCAACAGCTGGATAAATAAAAAATGTAAATGTATATAAAACCATAGCAAAACATGAATAAAATATTATAGTATATACAGTTTTCAACTCTGCCTGATTTATATAATAACTGTAATCATGCAGCATCATTGATAAATACTGTTCTTCTGAAATATAATATCCTTTATTATTTGCTACCCTGATAAGATATATAAAAAATGTTACAAGCCCTACAAGCCCATAAAACAGCACAGGAATTGTATGGTTATCATAAACTAAAATATTTTTTATAGCCATATAATCTGACCATAAAAATAATGAAGAAAGATAACAGCCTAAAAGTGCAGACATTTTTAAAATATCCCTGTCAAATGCTGCATAGTAAAATATACCCGTAAAAAGCAGGGCAAAAGATACCTGATAATAGTTTAATACTTTTATAAAGATTTGAGGGCTGTAATATAAATTATCTATACCATTATAAACCATAAAAAATATTGAAATAATAAAATAAATAATACACATTATCCCTATAATTATTGAAAAATATTTTCCAGTAAATAAAAGCGCCACACTTTGCAACAACAATGCTGCACACACTATTATATGGCATGAAAAAGTAAAACCTATAATTAAAAGATGACCAACAGATATTACTGCTAAAAAACCAGCTGATAATGTTAAATAATCTACAATATTATGTCTAGCATATATATTATAATACTGGGATATATGGTAGTATGCAATATTTTGCTCAATGATATATTCTAAACTGCTGGTTGAAGGAAAAAGCATTAAGATAATATACATAATAAAAGACATGTGTAAAATAAAAATAGTTAAATATACTGCAGGTTCATGGTATATATTAGATAATATTTTAAAATCACCACTGTAATAATTTATAAAAAAATTTATAATACATAAAAGTATAAATAATACATTAAAAAAAGCAGAAAATAAAAATGTTTTTATATTTAAAAAAGATTTAATAATACACTTTTCAAGATTTGCATCAAACGAGTAATTATTATTATCATAATTAAAATTATATAAATAGTGCCTTACACTTATGATTCTTGCGGCTGCTGCGCGGACAGAAACGTTTAAAATGAAGAATATATATATAAAAAATACAGCATCAGTATAAACCTTAACTTCAGGAACTGCAGAATATATAAAAAACAAAAAAGATGATAAAAAAATAATAGAAAATATTGAAAAAGCTGTAAAACACCAAAACTCATAACGGGATAAAGGTGATAAGTTAAATAAAAAATATTTAAAATAATCTTTTATTATGCTTTTATAAAGTATAATAGAATTTAAAATACTGTTTTTAAAATACTGTTTTTGAGTATTAACTTCTGAAAACAATGTGCTGACACTGTCATTCATATTAATCTCCTGCCCTACTAGTATGACTACTAAGGAAATTATAATATATAAGCTCAATAAATATTGCAATATTTTCTTGCAAAAATATTATTTTTATATATAGTAGGAAATCATTTTTTAATAAATATGAGGGTATAGATTGTGTCATTAAGAGAGTTTGCAAAAAATAATATGGTTATCTTTGATGGTGCTATGGGTACTTCCATTCAAAAAGTAAATATCAGCGACGAAAAATGGCAGGGCAAAAATGGCTGTAATGAGTTTTTATGCATTGCATACCCTGAAGTTATATATGATATACATAAAGGATATTTTGAAAGCGGTGCAAATGTGGCAGTAACAAACACATTTGGAGCAATCGCGTCAGTTTTAGCTGAATATGGTTTAGAAGATAAAGTTGTAGAAATAAACAGGGCAGCAGTTGAAATTGCAAGAAAAGCAGCAGAAGGCAGAGAAAACACTTTCATCTCTTTATCAATGGGGCCAGGAACAAAACTTGCAAGTCTTGGACATACATCATACCAGTCCCTTTATGAGCAGTATTTACAGCAGGCAGAATGTGTTGATGTTGATTTATATAATATAGAAACTGCACAGGATATTTTACAGTTAAAAGCAGCAGTAAACGCATGTAAAGAGGCAAACAGAAGAAAAAATACTGATACACCTATCCTTGTTTCTTTCACAGTGGAAAATACATATACTCTTTTAACAGGTTCAGATATTTCAGCAGTAGCAGCAGTTATGGCAGGTATGCCTGTATTTGCTCTTGGGCTTAACTGTGCCATGGGTCCTGATATGCTGGAGCCTGCTATTGCCTCCTTATCAAATATATGGGGCGGCAATATATATATATCTCCAAATGCTGGCATGCCTGAAACTGTGGACGGCAAAACAGTATACCCTATGAATGATGAAAAATTTACTGCAATAATGAAAGATTTGCTTGATAAATACCCTATTTCACTTGCAGGCGGCTGCTGCGGAACAGATAAAAGCCATATTAAAATGTTAAGTGATATGGCAAAAAACAGGAAAGTGCCTGAAAGAGCAGAAAAAGCATATTATGGGGAGGCAGCAAGCCTTTTTACAGCTGTATCATTAGAGCAGAACCCAAAACCTGCTATGATTGGTGAGCGTGCTAATGCTACAGGTTCAAAAGCTTTTAGAGAAATGCTTTTAGCTGATGATGTAGACGGAATGACTGCAATATGCAAAAATCAGGAAGAAAGCGCCCATTTTATAGATTTATCACTGGCTTATGCAGGTAGAAAAGAAATAGATGACTATAAAAAAATGCTGCCAGTATTAAACTCTGCACTTATGGCACCACTTGTTATAGATTCTACTGACCCAGACACTGTAAAAGCAAGCCTTGAAAGGTATTCAGGCAAACCGATTATTAATTCTATTAACTTTGAGGACGGCGGCACAAAACTTCATAAAATGCTTGCTATTGTAAAAGAACACCCTGCTTGTATGGTTGCTTTAACTATTGATGAAGACGGAATGGCTGCAACTGCTGAAAAAAAATTCCAAATAGCTAAAAGATTATATGATACATGGGTACATGAATATAATTTTAAACCAGAAGATTTAATTATTGATACACTTACATTTTCTATCGGCTCAGGAGATGAAACATTAACTAATGCAGCAATAGAAACATTAGAAGCAATTAAAATGATTAAAAAGAATTTAAAAGGAGTAAAAACTACTCTTGGGGTAAGTAATGTATCTTTTGGGTTATCGCCTGCATCAAGGCAGATATTAAATTCTGTCTTTTTAAATGAGGCAGTAAAAGCAGGGCTTGATACAGCTATTGTACATGCATCTAAATTAACTCCTATTGCAAACTTATCAGAAGATGATGTTAAATGCTGCCTTGATTTAATATATGCTCGTGATAATGCACTGCCTAAATTTATTGAGCATTTTGCTAATGTTAAAATAGACAAGGAAGAAATAGATAATAATTTACCTCCGATTGAATTACTGCCTTTAAAAATTATAAAAGGCGATAAAACTGACCTTGAAAATATTATAGCATCATTACTTGAAAGCAATAAGGCAGAAGATATAATAAATAATATACTTTTCCCTGCAATGCAGCAGGTAGGCGATATGTTTGGAGAAGGCAAAATGCTTTTACCATTCGTATTAAAATCTGCAGAAACTATGAAAGCAGCAGTATCTATTTTAGAGCCTCACTTAGAAAAACAGGCTGGTGCTTCAAAAGGTGAAGTAGTTATTGCCACAGTTGCAGGTGATGTACATGATATTGGTAAAAACTTAGTTGATATTATTATGAGTAATAACGGTTTCCATGTGCATAATCTTGGTATAAAAGTGCCTGTATCCCAAATGATACAAAAAGCAAAAGAAGTAGGCGCATCAGCTATCGGTATGAGCGGTCTGCTTGTTAAATCTACACTTATTATGAAAGAAAATCTGGAAGAAATAGTAAAAGAACTGCCAGATATTAAAATTATGCTTGGTGGAGCAGCATTAACAAGTAAATTTGTAAACGAAAGCTGCGCACCTATTATGCCTGATAAAGTATTTTACTGTAAAGATGCTTTTGATAATATTTCTGCAATGGACGGTACTAAAAAAGCAGCAGAACATAAAGTAATAGAAAAACAGGTAATAGAAGTAATCGGCGATGAATTTGAAGTGAAAAAAGAAGAACGTGCTGATATTTTAAAACTTGATAAAAAAGATATACCTACTGCACCATTTTACGGCACAAAAGTAATAAGCGCAGATATTTTTGATGTTTATAAATATCTAAATAAACCATTTTTATTCTCAAATATATGGGGATATAAAAAGAAAGATTTAAGCTGTGAAGATTATGAACTTTTAATTAATGATACAGTTGTACCTGAACTTAAAACATTATTTAAAGATATTACAAATAAAAAAGCATGTGAACCAAAAATGATTTATGGATATTTTAAATGCAGAAGTATAAATAATTCTATTGAAGTATATGCTGCTGACGGCGCCCTGCTGCACACATTTAACTTTCCTGACAGCAAAACTACTCCTAAATACAGCCTTGCTGATTTTATTTCAAGCAGTGAAGAATTTTGTGATGTGCTGCCTATGCAGATAGTTACTCTTGGTGAAAAACCTGCCCAGTACTGCGCAGATTTATTTAAAAATAATGATTATAAAAATTACTATATGGCTCACGGGCTTTTTACAGAGCTTACTGAAGCTTTGGCAGAATATACACATAGAATAATCAGAAAAGAATTAGGTATATTAGATAAAAACAATGATACACCTGAAAATGCAGTTGCTGGAAAATATAGAAGTAAACGATTTAGCTTTGGTTACCCATTATGCCCTGATATTGAAAATAATAATATTATTGCAAATATGCTGCAAAGCGAAAGAATCGGCGTAACATTAAGCCAGTCTAACCAAATGCATCCAGAATATTCTACCTCTGCATTTATTATTCATCATCCTAATATAAAATATTAAATATTATAAATGTTTCTTCGCCTTTATATAAGGCGAAGAATTTTTATATTATGCCTTTTTATGCCTTTTCGGTCATTTATGACTTTTATGGACTTTTGAACTCTTTATGGACAGTCTTATTTTCATATATGTTAATATCCTTAAAAAACGGAGGACAATATGAAAATATATTCATGGAACACACAAAAAATTTCAATTAATGATAACGGGCAAATTAAAACTATCGCCCCATTCTTTTTAGTAAGCGATGATAAAGCATCTCTTTTTGAAAATAATAATTTTACTGAAATTGGAAGCTTTTTCAATGTTGATGAAATTAAACAAATTTCATCAGATATTACTGCAGTATCAGAAAACATAAATAACACTATTAATGAAAAAACTGCTAACCTTTTATTATTACAGGAAAAAGTTGAAAATACATTTAATAAAATAGAAAACATGATAAAAGAACTGGATGAATTAAAGTCTATAAAAGACTCATTTCTTGAAATAAATAAAAATGCAGAAGAAAATTATAATAATATTAAGCAGGAAACTGCAAAATATATCGAGCAGTTATCAGAATTTCAAAATAATACTGATGAAAAAATAAAAACGGCAGAAACTGCTTTCAATAAAGCGAAAGTAGATATTTCAGACCTTATGGAACAGGCAGAAAATAAAGTGGCAGCAAAATATATGGCCGTGCGTCTAAATATGGAAAACATTTATAATAAATATATAAATGCAGCAGCAAACCATACTGATAAATGCAGGCAGTATGCAGAAATAAGTAAAAAATGGGCATCAAACCCAGTAAACAGCCCTGTAGAAAACGGAGAATACTCTGCCCGTCATTATGCAGCACTTGCTAAAAATAAGGAGATTGTAAATGGATAATACATCACCTGTTTCAATAGAAGTATCTGCTGATGAACCACAAGGCAGAACAAGCCCTGTATATGTGCAGGAAAAAGGAAAGCTTGCATTAAATGATATACTGTCTGAAAAGCCTGCTGATTTTAACGGTCAGATTGATATTTCATGGCTGCAAAATGCACTAAACCAAAAGGCAGCAGAAATTAAATATGCTCCGTGGGACGCTTTATATATGCCTGCTGGTTTATGGGCAGCTTCTGCTTATGGTAATAATACCATTATTGCAGCTGCTGCTGATGGTAAAATATGCATATCTTCTGATTATGGTGCAGTGTGGCATGAAAAACAAATATCTGATAATTTGTGTGCTGCTGCTTTTGGTAACGGCACTTTTATTCTGATGAATAACAGCGGAAAATGTTTTGTAAGCTCTGATAACGGATTATCATGGCAAGAAAGTATTATTGCAAATGATAATATTACATGTGCTGCATATTTTAATGATAAATTTATTGCTGGTTCATCTTCCGGCAGTATATATGTTTCAGAAGATAATGGGTTAAACTGGGAAATATTATATCAACAAAATAATGGGCAGATAATTAAAATTATTTATTCTTCATCTAAAATTTTAATGGTGCTTTGTGATAATAATAAATCATTATACAGCCTTGATAATGGAAATACTTTTAAAGAAATTAGTATGCCTGAAGCTTCCTGGAGCTCAATAACGCATGGAAAAGGTAAATTTATTGCATGTGCTTATAATGGTGAAAGAAAAATATGCTGCTGTTTAGATAATGATATTTTAAGTGGTTATCCTGTATGGAATAATATTAATATAAGCTATAATGAGCCATGGAAAGATATATGCTATGGGGCAGATGTGTTTACGCTTGCCTCATCAACTGGTATTACTCTTGCAAGTAATGACGGATTAAGGTGGATAAAGACCCCATGTCCAGAAGGTTCATGGAATAATATCTTAAGAACTGATTACTTTTTTATGATATTTTCTATATCAGAAAATAATGATAACTTAAATGCAGTGCGCTCATCTAACGGCGGTCTTGCTGGTATTATGTTTGCCACATTAAATGAAATTATTAGTGATGAAAATACTGATAAAGCCATTAACCCGCAGACATTAAAAGATTATCTTGCATACAGAACTGGTAAAAATAACTCACAATATCCAGTTTATGGCGATAATCTGCTTATAGAATGTACTTCAACTGATACAAGGCAGATAAAAATTACAAATATTAATGCTGCAAACCAAATTAATAGCTATAACCAAATAAATACAGCAGGTATTTACATAATAGAAAAATCATTACAAAATGCACCTATTACTGGAAACGGTTTTTTACTTGTGCAGCAAAATAGTAATATAATATACCAGTTTTTTAGCTTAGATAATCTTTTTAATACAGGTTACATGCGAACTTATACAAATAATACATGGGGCAGCTGGAAAAAAACTCTTATTCAGCAAAACCAAATAGAAAGTATGGATTTATCTGACAATAATATTTCTGTATCTGAAAATACAACTTATAATTCTTCATCAAATATAATTGCAGAAGTAAATGGAGTAATCAAAAAATTTAATAAAAATGATTTAAATGAAAGCATTAATAATTCAATTAATAATGCAGCAGGAAACCATCTTTACTACCAAAATACAAGAAATTATAAATTAGGAACATTAGTTCTTGGAAGTGATAACGCTCTTTATTACTGTATTGCTGCAAACGGCACAAGTAATATAAAAAATCCAGTATCATCTCCTTCCTACTGGTTAAAAATTATTAACAGTAATGGCAAAATTAATGCTGATAATCTAAGTAAAACATTAGGCTCTTTTGCTCTGCTTAATAATATTGCACTAACTAACAGCGCAGTAACAGGTATTCTGCCAGAAAATAAAGGCGGCACTAATACTCAGGATGGCTTTGGCTGGAAAAATGCTTATTCAGATACAGAATTTAATGCAAAAGTTGGATTAAGCTATCCATTTACTACTCAGCAGTTAGTTGATGCAATTATGAAATTAAAGCAGCCTTTATTTTGTATGGTTCATGGCTGGCGAAAAGGACAAAGCTTTATTACTGATTTTCCAAGCTCTGATTTATCTCATAGAACTATTATTAATTATTATGATGCTAATCAGTTTTATATAGAAACAATAGACCCTTTTAATTTAACTACATATATATGTAATGTATCAGGAGGCAAAGCAGGAGCATGGGTGCAGATTAGAAAAAGTGATGGTTCTATCCCTGTAAATGTTGGTGGAACAGGTTTAACCCATGGTGCATTAGGAAAACCTACCAATGCTGATAAACTTGCACCAAATCAAACAAATAATACAAATTGTAAAATAGGAGATATAATTTATAGATATTCATACGGCAGTAATCCTGTCAATCAATATGTACCAAGTGGAGGCAGCTGGCTTTTAGAAACTTTTGTTTTTGATAAAGGTGCAGGCACATGTTGTATAAATTTAGGTGGAGTTTATATTGTAAGCGGCGACAGCAAACTTGATACAAATAATCAGTTTGATTTTATACATATACTTACCAAAATTGCATAGTAATAAGGAGAAAAAATGGAAGAAATAAGTAATATAGAAATAAAAAATGACGGCTCATATATCGTCATAAAAAATAATATGCCTTACCATATTCCAAATAATGAAGAATACATGCAGGAATATGAAAATATTAAAAAATATATAAGCGAAAATAACATAGAAGTTTCTGAATATAAAGAAATAGAATATAATATAATAGATACTAATTCAGAAGAATTTATCCGCATTAAAAGAGATAATCTTTTAAAAGAGGCAGATATTATATTATTAAAATATCAGGAGCAGGCAGCACTAGGCATAATAGAAGCAAATCAAGAATATTACAATGCACTTTTGCAGTATAAACAAAATTTACGAGATATTACAAAACAAATAGATTTTCCAAATAATGTAATATTTCCCATACTTCCTGAATATATATAAAAAATGCGGGCTTTTACACCCGCATTAATAGTTATAAAACTTTATTAATTATTCTAAAATTTAAACAAATACTACTTGTTTATATTATAAATTAATTTGTTGAGCTAAACTTAGAGCGTGTATCTAAGTTTGGCTCTCTAATACAGCCTAATAAAATTCGATAAGCATTATTAGGCGATAATGAAACTGGCAAAAAAATTTATTTTTTTGACAATTTCAAATGCGGGTTTTTAAACCCGCATTTTTATTTTAATTGATTATTTTGTAATCAAACCATAAGTATAATAAGGCTCCACTGCTGGTGCTTTTATATTTGTATGATGAGCCACAGCATTTGCCTGCGTATCATAGTTTGCACCATTTTTTGTCCAATGGAAATAGTCTTTTTTCAAGTCTTTTACAGTATCAGATTTTTTCTTAATCCATGTATTTACTTGAACTACTACACCTATTTCTGACCACTGTTGATATACTTTAAGTTTATCATTATCATGGGTTACTTTTGCACTTGCTTGACCAGCTGTTCCAAATCCACCAGCATTATAATTTGCTTCTGCATAATCAGTATATTGGAATTGTCCTTGTCGTGCTTCCTCTTTACCCATACCCATTACACCAGCAAAGTTATTCATAGCGCTGCTATCCATTTGGATTTTACTTTTTATTTTAACTTTATCACCATTAACTTCAATAGTCATTTCACCTATCATACGTTCTACACCACCATATAGATTTGTACCTACTCTAAGGTGGTCATTAGCCTGATTAAAATCAACTATCTGATATGTACCTTGTAATGTTGATACATCACCAACTTTAATAGGTGTATAAACTGTAATAAGTGTAGTAGCTTTTAAACCATTATCACTTACAGCAGTTAATGTGGCAGAACCTGATTTTAATCCTGTAACTGCACCAGTTTTTGAATCTACACTAGCTATTGTAACATTATCTATTGAATATGTAGCATTAGTATTTGATGGATTGCCTTCAAATATTGGGTTAATTTGACTTGTTTCGCCAACAGCCACACCATAATCAAACCTTTCAAATACTATTTTTGTAGCCAGAGTTTCAACAGTTAATTTATATTCTGCTGTAACATTTGGGTTACTTGATGAAGTAATTGTAATAGTAGTTTCACCAGTTCCTTTAAATGTTACTAAACCAGCAGCATTAACAACTGCAACCTGAGTATTTGATGACTGATATTTTAATCTTTTATTGTAAGCATTTTCTGGCAGAACTTCTGTTACAAGTGTAAATTGCCCAGCTGATAATTTATATTTTCCTTCATTACCATTAGGAAGAACTATCTCACTTACAGGTGTTACATTTTCAGGCTCTGGGTTTACTACTACATAACATTCTTTTGAAATATTATTAATGGTAACTTTTACATATGTTTCACCAACGCCTACCGCTGTTACTTTACCTGTATTATCTATATTAACTATATTTGTATCATTAGAAACATATTCCGCACCAAGAGTTGCTCCATTTAATATTTCTGGATATACTTTATATGTTAAATAAGCCTCTGCATCCACATTCATAGTTAATTCTATTTTATCGCTGTCAAGAGTATAGCTGTCAATAGTTTCAGCTGGCACTACTTTCATTTCTGCTTTAACACCATTTGATGCTGTTGCTGTGATTACTGCACTACCATTTTTATGGATAGTTACAAAACCATTATTATCTACCGTTGCAACCGCTGGTGTAGAACTTGACCATGTGATAGTTTTATCTTCTGCATTTGCAGGATAAACTGTCGCATTAACCTGAACAGTATCATTAAGCTTAATAGGGCTGATTTCTGTTACATCAAGTTTGATACTTTCTACCTGAATTACTGTTTCAATATCTTCTTCTGTATTAGTATTATCATCTGTTACAGTATTGTTATCACCAGAAACTGTACTGTTATCTTGTACAGGAGTATCTATGATTGTACCATTTCCTTCCTCAACAGGAACTGTTGACATATCAAACTCTACATCATCACCTAAACCATTAGCAGGAGTTAAAGCCTCCATTTTACCAATATTTAATACTAATGTTTCACCTGGATTAACCATTCCCTGTTTTGCAAACTCTGTATAGTTTACTGGGTCAAGTGTAAATTCCATTGTATAATCGCCTGTAATTTTTGCACCAAGTGATGTAAATATATCAGGTATACTACCGTAATCGTTTATATTTTTCTCTTGGATAAGGCGAACTTCTTTGCCGTTTAAGTTTACATACATTAATATTTTTACAGTGCCTGTGCTAAGCTGAGTTAAATCAACATTTACTCGCAGGTTGCTTGCTGCATCTGCTGATGAAGACTCACCGCCATTTACTGAATAGTTTAATATTTTATATTTTGCAATTAATGATAATGGGTCTGCATTTAAATCAATTGGAGCAACACCTTCTGGAGCTGTAAAACCATCGCATATTATTGGTTCAGGATTTTCTCCTTCAACAGGAACTGATGCCATATCAAACTCTATATCATCACCTAAACCGCTTGCTGCAACTAATGCTTCTGTTTTACCTATATTTAACACTAATGTTTCACATGGATTAACCATACCCTGCCTTGCAAACTCTGTATAGTTTACTGGGTCAAGTGTAAATTCCATTGTATAATCGCCAGTAATCTTTGCACCAAGTGATGTAAATATATCTGGAATACTGCCGTAATCATTTATATTTTTCTCTTGTATAAGGCGAACTTCTTTACCATTTAAGTTTACATACATTAAGATTTTTACAATACCTGCACTAAGCTGACCTAAATCAACATTTACTCGCAGGTTGCTTGCTGCATCTGCTGCTGAAAGCTCACCGCCATTTAATGAATAGCTTAATATTTTATATTTTGCAATTAATGATAATGGGTCTGCATTTAAATCAATTGGAGCAACACCTTCTGGAGCTGTAAAATCATTGCTTACATTAGAAGATGCTTCACCTGTTACATCTACACTAATAAAAGCATATTTTTCAGGGTTAGATTTAGAATAAATGATAATACCAGCATTACCTTCACTTATACCTTGAATAAGACCTTTTTCATCAATGTTAGCTACACTTGCATTTGTAGTAAGATAACCAAGCTCTTTATTTGCAGCATTACCAGGGCGAACACTAGGAAATATTGCAAGCCCACTGCCTTTATCTATTTTAAGGTATGTTTTATCTACTGCAATAGCCATAACAGGCACATCAGTTTCAGCAGCTGCACTTTTCTCATAAGCATTAATAATTACCTGATTTGATATACTGCTGTTATCTTCAAGTGCTATATTAATAACCGCTACACCAGCTTTATTAACTGATACGCTGCCATCCTCTGTTACACTTGCGATAGAAGTATCACTGCTTGTATATGTAAGTGCTGCTGATTCTTCTTCCTGTGGTATTATAGATGCATTTATATTGTATATCTGTTTTTCTGATAAATTAACAGGCACATATTTTGAATATACAATAATCTGTGGTTTAGTTTCAGCAGGATGATATACGTACTGCACACCACCGCCAGTTGGATTATCAGATGTTGTACACCCATAAATTCCTGCTATCACAAAAAGCATAAGTAATAATTTATTAAATATTTTATATCTTTTCATATAATCTCTCTTTTTAAAACTCTGCCTGCCTAAATTAACAGGCAGAAATAAAAATTATTCTTCTATCGGAGTTACTGTTCCAGTAAAACTTTCCACAGCCACAACTTGTGCAAGTTCAGGTCTTGCAGGTGGATTTCTACCACTGATATCACCTGATGAATACCTGTCAGTTGGCAGGTCTACATACCTGTCACTTACTTTTGTAGCCCTATACATAAACTTATAGTTTGATAAAAACTGCATTTCAAACTGCATTTGATTATTATTAAGTTGAGTATAAGCTAAATAAGCACCTTGTGAGCCTTCATCTTCACTGTTTGTAATTATTCTTGCATTTAAATTTTGGCTTACAATTTTACCATCGCTTGCTGTGCTTTGTGATAATGTCAGCGGGTCAAATGTTGCATGAATATATTTTAACCATGAACTTAAATTAAAATTCTGGTGGCCCTGCATCTGAACTTTTGCTATTGATTTTATCTGCGCATTCGCTTCTGTGCCGTCAACCTTAACCGCAAAAGCTCCAGAATAGTTTGTTACTGAGCCGTTTTCACCGCCGCCACCACTGAAACATGCAGACCAATCATACCATGCTGTTGGATCTGGACATTCCTTATGGTATGTAATACCTATATCACTACTTGTTGGCATTTCATCTTTAGAAGAAGAATAAATAGCAGGGTATCTTTCAAGCATTGCCGTATTCAATGAATTACCATAAAACCAAGTCATTTCATAATAACCCTCAGCACTGTGTGGGTCTGATGCCATATTTACTGGTGTTACATACATTGTTCTATCAAGAATATCTTTTGTGTTATCATTTACCTTAGTTAAATAAATAACCGCTTTTAAACTATCCTGCGTATATGTATATTCAATAGTAGTTCCACTTGTAATATTAATATCTTGGCTTGCTAACACTTCTTTTGTTTGTGAAGAATATTTGTCAGCTGTATCAAGCATAATTTCTTTACTTTCATAAAGATATCGCCAGTTATTAAAAGTATATGAAGTAAGCGGATTTTTTGGCGTAAACTGTAATCTGCCTTTAATAGTATACTTATCAGTTAATAAATCAATAGCAAACTCACCTTGAAGCTTATCATTTTCCGCTGTTAATGTTTCAGTTTTTGTGCCAAGTGTATATTCTACCTTGCTGATAGTGTAATAACCTTTTACATTCATTACCTTTTTAACACTTAATGGCACTTCCTGAGTAACACCATTTGCAGTTTGTAATGTAACTATCACAGAACCCTCTTTTAAAGGTGTTACTTTATATCCATTACCTACCTGCTCTAAACTTGCAACAGTTTTGTCATCAATAGATACTGTAAGCTCGTTTTCCATATTAGCATTTGATGGCACTATCTCTGGTATAATTGTGTGAGATGTATGACCTATATATAATACAGATGGTGCCTGATTTACATTGATTGATGTAACATATATTTTTTCTTCATTCTGCCTGACAGCAATAGATACTTCCTTCTTAATATCAGGATATTTTGAAGAAGAAACTGTTACTATACCTGTACCAACTTTTAATGCACTAACAAGACCGTTTTCGTCAACTGATACACAGCCACTTTCATCTGCTTTGTATGTAAGTGTTGTGTCATCTGCATAAGTTGGAACAACCTGACCATTAAGCTGAACTGGTGTTTGTGATTCAAGAGAAACTTCCAGTTTAGATGGTATATTAATAATACCCCTTACTGGCTCAGTCTGCTCACTAATACCTACATTTAATGTGATTGATTTTTCAAAACTGCCTTTATCTGATACAGCTGCAATCTCAACAGTACCTACCCTTCTTGGAGTTACTACACCTGTTGCACTGTTTACTGTGGCAACTGTTGGGTTTTTAGAATAATATGTAATATCATTATATGTAGCATCACTTGGCACTGCTGATGCCTGTACAGTAACAGGTGAACCTACTAATAAATTAGTATCCGTATTACTAAAAACTATATCTTCCACACGTTTTGTGCTATCTATAACTGTAAATTGTGTTGTACCTATTACTTCATTATTAGATACAGATGTTACAATAATATCAGCAGAACCTGAATTTAAACCTGTTACAACACCAGTTGGTGAAACAGTTGCTACCTGTTCATTACTTGTAGAATATGTTACTGCTTTATTACTTGCATTTACAGGTAATACTACTGGATTAAGGGTATATTTAGCATTTATTCGCCTGTCTAACTGCTGAGCTCCACTTACCTGTATATCTGTAACAGATACAGGCGTTTCTACTACATGTGATTGACCAGGTACTAAATCATA
>DXAQ01000014.1 GCA_019116905.1 Candidatus Mucispirillum faecigallinarum
GATAAAGTAATAAAATGAATTATTGATATTATATAAAAATTGCTGTATATTATCAATATATATAAAAAGAATAGGACTTATAAAACAGGTTATAACCTGATTAGATGTTTGTAAAATTAAATAAGAAAAACAAAAGCTTACATTATAAGGAAAAACAATTTGTCTTTATACGGCAGATAATGCCACCATTCTAGAATTTCTAGTCTTATTATTATATTATATCTTATCATGTAAGCCATAGTAAATGGAGAAACTTATGTCAGTAGCTGTTGTATTTCCCGGTCAGGGTTCACAATTTGTAGGGATGGGTAAAGATTTTTACGAAAAATTTGACAGCGTAAAAGAATTTTACTCAAAGGCAGATAATGCGCTTGGATATAGTCTTTCAGAGATTATGTTTGCAGGTCCTGAAAATGATTTAAAACTTACTCAAAATACTCAACCTGCTCTTGTAACAATGAGTGCATCTATTTGGTCGCTTATAAAAGATAAGGTTCAGCCTTCATTTTTTGCAGGTCATTCACTGGGTGAGTATAGCGCAGTATATGCTGCAGGCGGTTTATCATTTGAAGAAACTGTGAAAGCAGTTCATAACAGGGGTAAATTTATGCAGAGTGCTGTTCCTGTTGGTGCTGGTGCTATGAGTGCAGTCCTTGGGCTTGATGAAGATACTGTATGCAAAGTTTGTGCAGGTATATCAAAAGCAGGATATATAGTAGAGCCAGCCAACTTTAACTGTCCTGGTCAGGTAGTTATTGCAGGCAGTGCAGATGCTGTTGCTGCAGCTGGTGAGGAGCTTAAAAATGCGGGAGCAAAAAGGGTAGTTCCGCTGCCTGTTTCTGCACCATTCCACTGTTCGCTTATGCAGCCTGCTAAAGATGCTATGGAAGAATATTTAAATAAGCTTACTATTAATGATTTAAATACTCCTATTATGAATAATATTGATGCAGCTGTTGAAAAAACAGGGAAAGATGTTAAAAATGCATTAATACGTCAGGTTGCTGGAACTGTTAAATGGACGCAGTCTGTAGAAAATATGATTGCAGCAGGTGTAACTACTTTTATTGAAGTAGGTGCAGGCACAGTATTAACTGGTTTAATTAAGAAAATTAACAAAACAGTTGAAACAATTAACATATCAACTGTTGATGATTTAGGAAAATTATAATATGAAAGATATGTTAAAAGATAAGGTTGCGTTAGTAACAGGTGCATCACGTGGTATAGGTAAAGCTATTGCTATACATTTAGCAGCAAATGGTGCAAAGGTTGCAGTAAACTATTCAAGCAGTGAGTCATCTGCAATAGAGGTTGCAGAAATTATTAAAAAAAATGGCGGCACAGCAGAGATTTTTAAAGCAAGAGTAAATGTGGAATCAGAAGTAGAAGAAATGTTTACAGCAATAGAAAAAAGTCTTGGTGTTGTTGATATTTTAGTAAATAATGCAGGTATTACAAAAGATAACCTTTTAATGCGCATGAAAACAGAAGAATGGGACAGTGTTATTGATGTAAACTTAAAAGGTACATTTTTATGCACAAGGCGTGCTGTAAAAGGTATGATGAAAAACCGTTATGGCAAAATAATAAACATATCAAGTGTTGTAGGTTTTGCTGGTAATGCTGGTCAGTTTAACTATTCTGCTACAAAAGCAGGTGTAATAGGTATGACAAAATCAGCAGCATTAGAGCTTGCCTCTCGCGGTATAAGAGTTAACGCAGTTGCTCCTGGTTTTATAGAAACTGATATGACAGCCTCATTAACAGATGAAGTAAAAGCTGCATATTTAGAAAAAATACCGTTAAAATCACTTGGTAAACCAGAAGATATTGCAAATGCTGTTGCATATTTAGCAAGTCCATTATCAGATTATATGACAGGGCAGACACTGCACTTAAACGGTGGAATGTATTTATAAAAACAAAGTAAACCCGCAAGGGATAAAATATTATTTCTGTAAGGAGGAAATAAAATGGCAGATATTGAAACAAGAGTTAAGGAAATTATTGCAGAACAATTAAAAGTTGATGACCCTGCAAGTATTACAAATGAAGCATCTTTTATTGATGATTTAGGTGCAGATTCTCTTGATACAGTTCAACTTATTATGGAACTTGAAAGTGAATTTAATATTGAAATTCCTGATGAAGAATCTACAAAAATAAAAACAGTTCAAGACGCAATTGATTTTATTAAAGCACATGCAAAATAATTATGGGCGGATTATTCCGCCCTTTTTATCTAATGGTAAGTAATATGGTTTATATATTATAGTTTTTCAGCTGTAATATATAAGTCTTATTCTTTATTTTTCATTTGGAGGAGCCGTGAAACATAGAGTAGTAATAACAGGTATGGGGTGTGTAACACCATTAGGTAATTCTGTTCAGGAAACTTGGAATAATTTATTAGCAGGTAAAAGCGGGGCAGGATTAATAACAAAATTTGATGCTTCTACATTTCCAGTTAGAATTGCTGCGGAAGTAAAAAATTTTAATCCAGAAGATTATGTTGATAAAAAAGATGTAAAAAAATATGATAATTTTTGTTTTTATGCATTAGCAGCTGCTGCAGAGGCAGTAAAACAGGCTGGTCTTGATACTTATGAATTTGACCATGACAGAGCAGGCTGCTGCATAGGTGCAGGTATTGGTGGTTTTAAAGTAATTGAAGATACACAGGAAGCTTATCTTTCAGGCGGCTATAAAAAAGTATCTCCATTTTTTATACCTGGTGCAATTATTAATATTGCTAATGGTCTTGTATCTATTAAATATAACCTTAAAGGACCAAATATTAGCATAGTAACAGCTTGTGCTACAGGTACACACTCAATAGGCGATGCTGCTAGAATAATTGAGCGTGGCGATGCTGATATTATGGTATCAGGTGGAGCTGAAGCGGCAATTACTCCGCTTGCTGTTGCAGGTTTTGCAAATATGCGTGCATTATCAAGGCGTAATGACGAGCCTGAAAAAGCAAGCCGTCCATTTGATAAAGATAGAGATGGTTTTTTAATAGGCGAAGGCGGCGGTGTTTTAGTGCTTGAAAGTTTAGAGCATGCAAAAGCAAGGGGCGCTAAAATATTAGGTGAAGTAGTAGGTTATGGAATGAGCAGTGATGCTTACCACATTACACTTCCTGCAAGCGACGGCAATGGTGCAAGAAGATGTATGGCAGCGGCTATAAAAGATGCAGGCATTACTCCTGATAAAGTGGGTTATATTAATACTCACGGCACATCAACACCAGCAGGAGACGTGTTAGAAAGCATGGCTATTAAAGATGTTTTTGGCGATGCTGCTAAGAGTGTAAAAATCAGCTCAACAAAATCAATGACAGGCCATTTACTTGGTGCTGCTGGTGCTGTTGAAGGTATTATTACTATGATGGCAGTAAATGAAGGTATAGTACCGCCAACAATAAACATAGAAAATCAGGATGAAAAATGTGATTTAGATTATACTCCTAATAAGGCGGTTAAACATGAAATGGAGTATGGTTTATCAAACTCATTTGGTTTTGGCGGAACAAACGCATCATTAGTATTTAAAAAATATGCTGAATAATTTATCTAGTGCATATATTTCAAATATAGAAGAAAAAATCAATTATACATTTAATGATAAGGGGCTGCTTTTACGGTCCCTTACTCATTCATCTTACGCTCACGATAATAATCTTGACTACAACTATGAAAGGCTTGAATTTTTAGGTGATGCAGTAGTTGAACTTATTATTACAGAATATCTTGTTAAAAAATACCCTGATTTTCAAGAGGGTGATTTATCTATATTAAGGGCATATATAGTAAACGCCCAGGCATTATATGAAGTTTCAAAAAAGATTGATTTAAGCAGCAATATTTTGCTTGGAAAAAGTGAATTTAACGGTGTTGACAACATAAAAAAAGCAATCGTAGCAGATATATTTGAGGCAGTTATGGCAGCTGTATATTTAGACGGCGGTTATGAAAAAGTAAAGTCAATAGTGTTAAATCTGCTTGAAGAATTTATTATAGAGGCAGTGAAAAAAAATTCATTTCGTGATGCTAAAACTCTTTTGCAGCAGTTATGTCAGCGAGATTTTGGCAAACTTCCTGAATACAGTCTTATTTCCTCTACAGGCCCTGAGCATAATAAAACATTTTATGTGGAAGTAGATGTGTGTGGAGTAATGAAGATGCGGGGAAAAGGCAGAAGTAAAAAAGAGGCGGAAAAGCAGGCAGCCTCTATGGCTTTGGAGCAGTATAAAAAAAACAATGGCTAAAATATTACCTGTATTTTTACCTTTTGCATCATGTGGCAATAAATGTATCTTTTGCGACCAGCAGGCAATAAGCGGAGTAAAGGCTGGCAGTGATTTATTATCGCTGGCAGAAACCCAGATAGAAAAATGGTTAAGTTACAGCCCCATATATGATGAAATAGCGTTTTACGGCGGCAATTTTGCAGCAATTAATAAAGATATACGAGAAAAGCTTTATAAATTGGCTTATGATTTGGGCGTCAAAAAAATACGTTTTTCAACAAGACCAGATACAATAAACAGTGAAACATTAGCAGAAATAAAAGATTACCAAATAAGCCTTGTGGAGTTAGGGATACAGAGCCTTGATAATGAAGTATTAGCTGCAAACGGCAGGCCGTATACAAGTAATCAAGCATTAGATGCAGTAGATAATATTCTAAAAATAACAGACTGCGGTGTTCAGCTTATGGCAGGAATGTATAAGCAGAGTTTATCATCATCCATTGATGATGCTGCAGTTTTTTCAAAAAAATCTGTAAAGACTGCGCGCATTTATCCAACACAGGTATTAAAAAATACTGCTCTTTATGATTTATTTAAAAAAGGTATTTATAAGGCAACAGAATTAGAAGATATAATACTTGCAGCAGGCGGTATGTATATCCATTTTATGGCAGAAGATGTGCAGGTAATAAGAATGGGTTTGCCAGAAGATGCAGCAGAAAGCGGCGAGATTGCAGGGGGTGCATCCCATAAATCATTTGGAGATATTGTAAAAACATTTGTAATGCTGCTATATATGAATATGGGTGGAAAAATACGTTATTCAGGTTTTAAAAAAACAGGCAGAAAGCTTTTTAGTAAAAACTATGAATTATATAATGATATAAATGAAAGTGATATAAAAGAAATATGCAGGGAAGTAAGGAGAGAATACCTTGAGGATAGTAAGCGGTTTATTAAAGGGCAGGCAGCTTCATTCGCCAGAGAGCTCAAAAACGCGGCCAACAACTGATAAATTACGTTCAGCAGTATTTTCAATATTATCAGATATTAAAGAATATCCTGATATATTAGATGCATTTGCAGGCACTGGTGCTTTAGGAATAGAGGCTTACAGCAGAGGTGCATCACACATTGATTTTATAGATAAAGATATATCATCACTAAAAATAAATACTGCCATGCTTGATAAGGGAGCCTATAATATATACAGGGGCGATTATTTAAAAATATGTGCCGCATTAAAAAGGCAGTATGATTTAATAATTTTTGACCCGCCATATAATTTATATAAAACAGATGAAATACTTGCAACTGTGTATAAATTTAACCTTTTAAAAAACGATGGCATAATACTTTATGAAGAATTTTATAAAACAGAATTTAGACTAGATGAAAATTTTGAAATAACAGATGAGCGCAGATATGGTGATACAATAATAAGGTTTCTGCGGTATAAGGAGTGATATATGTTAGGAGTATATCCTGGTTCATTTGACCCATTTACATTAGGACATAAAGATATAGTAGAGAGGGCGGCAAAATTTTGTGATAAATTATTTATTGCAGTATCTGAAAATATAAACAAGAAACATCTTTTTACACTTGATGAGCGTGTTGAGATGATAAGGGAAGTATTTTCTGGAAACAGCAATATAGTGGTGGAATCATTTAGCGGATTATTAGTAGATTATATGCAGTCAAGAAATGCCCAGTATATAATACGTGGTTTAAGGGCGGTATCTGATTTTGAATATGAGTTTCAAATGGCTTTTGCAAACAGGAATATTAATAACAGTGTAGAAACAATATTTATGGTGCCAGGAAGCCAGTATTTATTTTTAAGTTCAACAATAGTGCGTGATATTGCATATAATAAGGGGGACGTATCAAACCTTGTGCCTGAACCTGTATATAAAAAATTAATGGAAAAATACAATATAAAATAATTTATAATATTTATTATTTATAGTGCAAAAATTAATAATATATTGTATAGTAACGTATGAAAAAAATAGTTACTGCCTTAATAATTTTATTACTTATTTTTTTATCTGTCTTTTTTTATATATCAAAAGATAATGAAGAATTATCATCATGTATGTCATGTCATCAGGGAATAGAGACCACATCTATTTCCCATGCAGATTTATCATGTACAGACTGCCACGGTGGAAACTCACTTACTAATAATAAAGATGAAGCCCATGCTGATATGTTTGGTAAAAATAACCCGTCAGACCCGTCTGTATGGATGCAGACATGTGGAAAATGTCATGAATATCAGGTAAGGCGTGTATCATCCACATTAATGTATACAAATACTGGTATAATAAAAAATACCCTTGCTGCCTGGGGCGAAGAAAACGGTATGCTTTATTCTCAAAATAATAATGATATAATATACGGCAAAGATGGCAAACATATCACAATAGATAATATATCAAACTATGACAGTATATCTGCAGATATGTACAGGAAATTTTGTTCAGCATGTCATGTAGGGCAGGCAGCAGATATGGGTTATCAGGGCGTCCATTCTTCCGGCTGTTCCACATGTCATTTTCCTTACGGAGATTTTGGCGAGTATAATGGAAATGATAAAAATATGGTTGGTAAAAGTATGCATTCTGTAACACATGAAATGCAGGCGCTGCCTGATGATAAAGTATGCTTATCATGCCATAACAGAAGCGGCAGAATTGCACTTTCTTATAAGGGGGAATATGACGGCAATAACGCACTTGTGCCGTTAAAAGACGGAATACCAGGTCCTAACCTTACAAGCGGTTTAAGAAATACACGTCATTTTCAAGATGATATTCACCATGCAAAAGGAATGGAATGTATAGACTGCCATACAACTATGGAAATAATGGGGGACGGCTATTATTATGAAAATATGTATGAGCAGGTGGAAATAAGCTGTGAAAGCTGCCATGGCTCATATACAGAAAAGCCAAAAACGGCACCTGCTGTAAAGGAAAATATGGTTCCACATTTAAAAGGTTCATCATATAAGGAAAAAATAGAGTATGGCAGTAAAATGGTTTTAACAGATAAGGGCAGACCATTTTCTAATGTTTATAAAAAAGATGATAAAATAATATTAATGAGCAAAAGAAGCGGCAAAGAAAGGGAAGTAAAAGTTATTACAGGCACAAAAGAGCATAATATAAGCGGCCATAATAAAATGGAATGTTATACATGCCATTCTGCTAATGTTATACAGTGTTACGGCTGCCATGTGGAATATAATGAAACAAAAACAATGTATGACTTTGTAAAAAATGAAGAAACAAAGGGCTTGTTTATAGAAACGGAAGATTTACGTACATTTTATCCATTTCCACTTGCTTTTAATCAAAAAGGTAAAATAGCACCTGTAACGCCAGGCTGCCAGACATTTTTAACCCATATTAATGAAAACGGCACATTAGTAGATAATGATAAAATGGTTAATTTCCGTGGTAAACCGCAGATGAAATATGCTCCATTTTACGGTCATAATACAGGTAAAAAAGCTGTAACTTGTGAAAGCTGTCATTCAACCATGTTTTTTTACGGCTTTGGGGACGGGCTTTTTTCTTATGATAATCATACATTAACTTCTGCATTAAGATGTGATAACTGCCCTGTGCCTTTAAACTCAATATATGCTGTTGAAAATGGAGAGTTTAAATCAAAATCAGATATAGTGCGCGCAGGTTCAGGGCCGCTTGGTAAAGATGAAATATTGAAAGCAGTAGATGTAATGAAGTGTATAGTCTGCCATAATGAGAAAGACAGTAAATACTATCAGCAGGATATAGATTATGAAAAAATACTTAATGATGATGTGCATAAGCCTCTTATTCGCTAGCATATCTTATGGTCAGCACCCAGAATATAAGGAAAATCAGAAATGCGCAGACTGCCATAAGGACTGCCAAATTGAAAATATAGTAATGACTGATAAAAAGAAAGAAAAAGCCTTTGTAGATAAAGCATTTATGCAGTTTGACGGCACTTTTGGAGAAAAGCACTGTTATAATTCATGCCATATTTCCACATGCGTTGACTGCCATAAAGGCACTGGAAAAAACATATCAAAACCAAAAACTGATGACTGTCTTGTATGCCATAAGGATACATATACAGGGATAGAGTATATGGGTCTTGGAATAAGAGAGGACCATGAGCGGTATAAACGAGGAATAGAAAAAGACGGTGAATACTACTTAAAAATGCTGCCCTCAGTTCATTATGAAAAAGGTATGCAGTGCTCAGACTGCCATACAAAAAATAATATATTAGGTAAAGAAAAGGCAAAAGACTGCCTGGAATGTCATACATATAATAAAGATATTATAGACCACAGTATAAAAGGTCATGATAAAGTAGCATGTATTTCATGCCATGCCTCATATTCTCCTATGGAACTTGGTACATTTTATTTAAGGTATAGAGAAAGCAGTTATGCAGAATATGTAAAAGAACTTCCGCAGATAAGTGATGAATATTTTAAAAGCAGCTTTATGCGTGTAAATGAAAGGCCGCCACTTGTAATAGATAATGAAACAGGAAAATACGTGCCTGCAAAGCCGTCTAAAATAATATTTACAACAAACACATATAAAGATTTAGTTGTGGGGCAGGAAAATAAAATGATTGCTAACAGGTGGAAAGTAACATATCCCCACACAGTAAGACGTGAAACTGTATTATGTTCATCATGCCATGATAATGAGCGCGCATTTTTATTAGAAAGCGATGAAAACAGAATATTATACCCAGATAAAGACGGGCTTGCTGTAAAATCATTTTACAACAGCGAAAATTTTTCAATAGAAAACGCCCGCTTTGTTACAAGAAAAGAATATGAAAAAATAAACAGTAAATCAAAAGAATATTTACAAAAGTATTTTGAAAAGTTAGACCAGCTAAAAGAAGTAATAAATAAATCAGTGCCTGAAAAGAAGTAAATTTCTAAAATATTTTATCGCTGCTTAAAATTTATGCAACAAATTATATAAAATAGTAATCGTTATTATTTTATTGCTTTACAAAGTATAATTACATCTTTAAAATATAATTATTATATTAAGAGTTATTATATGTGTAGAAAAGTATTATTATCAGTTATTTTTGTATTTATATTTTTTAATTCTGTGTATGCAGAAAGCAGTGAACTTGTGCCATATAAAAAACATAGTGTATATGGTATGTGGGAAAACGATAAAATCAGTTTTATTCATACTGACAGGAATTACACAAATGGTGTCCGATATGGTTACACATCAAAAGAGTATGATTATTTTAAAGAAGATAATAAAATGAGCTGGGCAAAAAATGTATCAGTAGTAAATTATAATAAGCCACATATAACAAGATTTCATATAAGTATAAATCAGGAAATGTATACCCCTGAGCACAGGAGAAATATAACATTAATAAATGAACATGCTTACGGCGGTTTTTTATATTTAAATGCAGGGATATATAACAGAACGGAAAATACTTTTGAACATATAGGAATAAAAACAGGTGTAACAGGTCCATACTCGTTTGCGGAGGAGGCTCAGTATTTTATCCATAAAATGTTTAATAAGGGTATATTTTACGGCTGGGACAGGCAGGTTGGCACAGAGTTTATTTTTAACCCATATTACCAGTGGACAGGCAGGGCATATATTTTTAAAACAGATTATGTATCTATGGATTTTTTAGGAACGCTTGATATTGCTGCAGGTAATGCAGACACTCATTTTGGAGCATACGGCATAATTCGTATAGGTCATAACCTTGATAATGATTTTGGGGTTCAGAAAATAAATGCGTTATCAGATGCAGCACCTGTGCACAGCGATAAGTTTTCATTTTATTTTTTTGCAGGCGGCGGCCCGCGGATAGTTCTTTATAATCTTTTTATTGCAGGCAATAACAGCACAAGTGATTTAGGGTATAATACAAACCTGCTAAGGTGGGATGCAGAATGTGGTGTTGTGTTATCATATTACGGCGTAAGGGTAGGTTATTCATGGACATATTATACAAAAGAATATTCATCTCAGCCATATAATCACAGCTATGGTAATTTATTTATAGAGATTTCATTTTAAATTTTTTAAAAATTTCAATAAATGTATATATATTTTTTCAAAACTATATGAATATATAAAATCTGGTTATAAATAAACATTCTTTTTTGCTAATGCAGCAGTATCAAATATCTCATAATTTTTTAATCAAAAAAAATAATAATAAATAATAGTATTTTAACAAAAAATTGATAAAATCATAAAATATAAAATAAAACAAAGTTATGTTTTATAAAATAAAAAATATTTATATGATACAAAATCAGTAGGAGATTTAATTAGATAAGTCATAGTAAAAGGGTAGTAAATACCTGTAATATCGTAAATAATACCTATTATTACTAGTAAAATACTATGATTATAGATTTATAATAATGTATTATTTTTATCTTGATTTTTGTTTAAAAAAGTAATAGATTAATTTAAAAGATAAATGGTCTACAACATTTATCCACTTTCTACAAAATTGGAGGGGGTTATGAAAAAGTATATTTCAAAACCTGCAGCATTAATAAAGTTTATGCTGCTGGCAGTGTTTGCTGTTTCATTCATTGCTGCATGTGGTTATGACGATGTTAATGAAGAAAAAGCAAAAGCTATTGCTGATTATTATGCTGAAGATAGTGTAGCAGGTTCTGCACTGATTGAGGCAGAAACATTAAAAAGTTATATTGATGATGGTTACGTTACACCAGACGGTAAAAAGGTCTTAATATTATTTGCAAGTGATAATTCATCAACAATCAATGATGTAGGAAAATCAATTGCAGGAGCTTATCCGCTGCCTGTAAATGAAGTATTTTTTGGCTCAAGAAGTGATGGTCCTGTAGTTGACGGTGCTATGGTTGTTGATGGCGCTGGTATGGATAAAGTTATCCGTGAATATGGTATCGATGCAAATACTTTAATTGTAATAACTGGTAACAAATATACTAATGATGGTAAAGGTCAGTTTGTTGCAAGAGCTTTCTGGACATTTAAATACTGGGGCTTTTCTAATAAACAAGTTAAAGTATTAAATGGTCTTGACTTCTATTTCCAACAATATTTAAATACTAATTTTTCAACAGAATTTGATAAGTACTATACAACTTTTAGATATGGTATGCCACAGCCTTCAACATTTTCTGTTAAAGAATTACCTGGTCAGCAAATGGATTCTTATCGTGCTCCAATAGGTGAAGTATTAGGTTATGCTGCTACTGGTGCATTAAAAGCAGACGGAACAGGCAGTGCAGTTGTGGTTTCTACAATGAATGCAAGCGTTCCTGTATATAAACCAAGTATGACTACACCAGAAACTTATGTAATTGGTAATACAAGACTTATTGAAGGCAGAATAAATGGTGCTACTCAGCTTGCATTATCTGCAAATACAGATGGTACTTATAATAACGGTTGGGACCAATATATAGACAGTAATACTGGTAGATTCAAAACTCCAGAACAAATTACTGAATTAATGCAGGGTTTAGCTAACGATACTACTGAACGCTTACCTTTCCTTCAAAATGTTGATAAAAATAAAAGAATGTTATTCCACTGTGTTACAGGCAGAACTACTGCTCCACACTGGTTTATAGCAAGAGAAATCTTAGGCTATACTAATGCTGCTATTTATGACGGTTCTTGGCAGGAATGGACAAACTTAGCTGGCTTTGTTCCTACTAATTTAACTGATACTTTTGTTAATCAAACAGGTGTTAGTGTAACTGATTATCTTTCATGGAATGGCAGTGAATTTGTTAAAACAGATGGAACAAAAGCTAGTGTAGATTACAGTCCTAAAATGCGTAATCTTAACTGGGATACATCAAGATATACTAAATTTTTAACTATGGCTCCAGCAACAAATTCAAATACTTATGATAACGAATATGCAGGCGACGGCAGAGAAATCAATACTGAAGATAAAAACTATCAATCAGGCGCAGGTGATGCATCTACTGGCGGCAGCACTGGTGGTGCAGCAACTGGCGGCGGTTCAGCACCTGCTGGCTGTTAATAAAAGTATAAACAAGGAGAATGGTTATGAAAAAATTACTTTTAATTATATCAATTGTTAGTGTTTTTGCATCTTCTGTTTATGCTTTTGAGCCTATACAGCTTGGTGAAAATGCTTATTTAAAAATATTTTATGATACTCAGTTTGGTTTAACATACCGTGATACTGGCACAGGCGTTATGAATAACGAGGCTGCCTTAAACTTAAACTTTAGAAGAAACAGACTTGGGTTTATAGGAACATATAATGATGTATTAAGCTTTTATTTTCAAACAGAATATATTGAAAATAAAGTTATTAATCCATTAAGTATATCAGACCAGCCAAACCAAAACTTTTATGTTTTAGATGCTCAGGTTAGATATGACCCATTTGACTTTTTAAGATTCCAGTTAGGTAAATTTAAACACAACCTTACTCGTGAAAACTTAGAGGCATGCTTTGAGCCATTAACATTAGACCGCTCATTATTTATAAACACTACTTTCCAAACAAGCCGTGATATAGGTGTTGCTGTATGGGGTAATATTTTAGACGGCTGGATACAATACCGTGTAGATGTAATGGATGGTAAAACAGGCAGAAGCGGCGATTTATTTGAAGCAGGTATGAGCCAGTTCCGCTATACAGGCCGTCTGCAGTTTTCTTTACTTGAAGATAAAGAAACAAGCTATGGTATGAAAGGTACATACAGAGGCAATAAAAAACAAGTATTAACTATCGGTGGTGCTGTACAGTATGAACCAAACGTAGTTTATACTGATGCATTAAACTTAACTGGTGAAAAAGATTATTTTGCATATTCTGTAGATATTTTCTATGAACAAAATTTTGAAAATGTAGGTGTATTTACAGCATCTGCTGCATATTTAGACATTAATATGGGTGATGCTTATAAAGGTCAATTTGCATCAGTAGAATCTTACGGTCAAAATGGTCAAAAAAGAGGTTATTATGTAAAAATAGGTTATATGCTGCCTAATATTCCATTACAATTCTTTGCAAGATATGATAATTATTATTTTGCAAGGCTTGACAGCAAAAATCAGGCATTTTATAATCAAAATATCAGCTGGGTTGGTGCAGGGTTTAACTACTATATAGATGGTCAAAACATTAAAATTACTGCACAGTATTCAAGGACAATGTTCTCTAAACAAGACCCTAATGACCCAAATTACAGAGATTTTAATACTGTAGAGTTATATACTCAGTTTAGATTTTAGTAATGTATAAAAATAAGGAGTAATTACTCCATAAAAAGAGGTGAAGATATGAAAAAACTCGCACTTGTAGTATTAACAACTTTCGTAGCTGCTAACTTCGCATTTGCAGCTCCACAATCAGGCACAGTAGTTTCAGTAGACGGCGACAAAGTTACTATTGAAGTTAAAGGCAACAAATTTAAAGCTGGCGATGCAGTTTCTGTTGATGCAGAAAAAGCAAAAAAAGCTAAAAAACCAAGAATGTCTGGCTGCTAATTTATAGCATAACTTAGATATTTACTTTACAAAAAGGGGGAAGTTTTACTTCCCCTTTTCTTATATTTTTGCCTGTAATCAGTCAAAACATAACTAATCAGATGAAGAATTTTATAAATGCATAAAAAAAGTAAAATATTACTTTAAAATATATTTTTATTGATATAAAAAGCTATATATATTATATTTGCTTATAGTATATAAATATGAACATATAAGGAAATAATCAGTATATGGCAGAAAACCAAGACGGCGCAGAAAAGAGTGAAGAAGCCACATCGAAAAAGAAAGATGATGCCAGAAAGGAAGGTAACGTTGCAAAAAGTATGGACTTATCTTCCGGCGTTCTTCTTGTGGCTGCTGTTGCTGCAATGTATGCTTATGTGCCGTATATGCTTGATAATTTTGAAGATTTAGTCGAAGAATTTTTCAAATTTAATGGCTTTTTAAATGACCACACCATGACAGAGGAAACTGCCAATAACTTAATGATATTTGCTATTCAGTTTATGGCAAAAGTTACTCTCCCTATATTTGCCCTGCTTTTTGTTTTAGCTATCGGTATAAATGCCTATCAGGTAGGTTTTTATATTTCTACAAAGGCATTAGAGCCAAAATTTAATAAATTAAATTTCTTTGCAAACTTTATGAAAACTTTTTTCAATAAGCGTAAAGTTGTGGAGCTTATTAAATCTCTTTTAAAAGTATTTGTGCTTACTGCTTATGCGTGGAGCCTTGTACATAATGAAGTAGATACAATTGTAAAAATGACTGATGCAGATTACAGGGACCAGATGGTTTATTTAGGTCATTTAGTATTTGATGTATCTATACGTATTGCAATTTTAGTGCTTGTTATAGGTATTGCAGACTATGCATATCAAAAGTGGCAGCATAACGAAGACTTAAAAATGACAAAACAGGAGATAAAAGAAGAATATAAACAAATGGAAGGGGACCCGATTGTTAAAAACCGTATCAGGCAGGCACAAAGGGAGGCTGCAAGGCAGCGTATGATGGAGGAAGTGCCAAAATCTGATGTTGTTATTACCAACCCTACCCATTATGCAGTTGCAATCAGGTATGATATGGATGTGGATAGAGCACCAAAAGTTGTAGCAAAGGGGCAGCGTCTTATGGCGTTGAAAATTAAAGAGATTGCACGAGCAAGCGGTGTAAAGATTGTTGAAGACCCGCCTCTTGCAAGGACGTTGTATAATTCTGTAGAAGTAGATGAAGAAATACCTGAAAATCTGTATAAAGCACTTGCTCAGATATTGATGACTCTTGATAAATTTAGAAGAAGATAAATTTTAATATGTTGACATTATTAAATTTATAGTTTATATAGCAAAATAGAGTTTATTTAAACATGTATGATTTATTATATTAGTAATCATATAAATATTATTTCATAATTTATATTAAATCAATAATTATTATTTAGGAGAGAGTTGTATGGGTCATTTAAACTTATCACTGCGTGCAAAGCTTTTAATAGCTTCTGCCTCTGCATTAGTAGTAACTGTTTTAGTATTAATTTTATTTAACTATTTCAGTATGCATAATAGTTCTATGAATTTATACAAAAATATTCAAAACAGAGTAACGGATAATATTGCTACTATATTAGGTAAGGATTTTGATAAATATACAAGCGGTTTAACAATGCTTGCAAAATCAATGAATGCAGAAACAACAAAGGAATTAATTGAAAAATATGAAAAAGCATTTATAGAAACAAAAAATACTCTTGGTGTTTCAAATATTATTGTAGCTTTTAATAACGGCACATTTTATTCTGTAAACAATTTAGGGCTTGATGCTGATTATGACCATAGAACAAGAGACTGGTATAAAGATGGTATTGCACATAATGGTGTATATATATCAAAAGCTTATAAAGACCAGGTTCGTCCAGATGTGCCATGTATTACTATAAGCCACCCTGTTAAAGCAAATAATGGCGTAGAAGGGATAATTACCTTTGATATATATCTTGATTTTGCAGACCTTTATAAAAAAATGGGCAATTATGTAGTAGATGGTAAATTTTACTTAATGGAAAATGATACAAGAATTATTTCTGCTTTAGAAAGTAATATATTATATGAAAGAGCTGATAAAATATTTTCCGCTGAATTAAGCAATTTTATTAAAGATATTATAAACGGCACTAAATCTTCAAAAGAATATATTGATTATATAAGCAGGTCAGGTGAAGACTGTATGGGTACAGTTTATAAACTGCCAGGATATGATTTATATATTTTATATGGAATAAGCAGCAATTTAGTTGTTAAGCAGATTCGTATTGTTGCTCTGCAAAGCGCTTTATTTGGTATTATTCTTTTAGCAGTATCACTTGTGATTGTACTTTTTGTTTTAAGAAGGTCATTAAATACATTAACTGTATTCCAAAAACAAATTACAAAAGCAGCAGAAAGTAAAGACTTAACTGTTAGAATAGAGGCAAAAACTACTGATGAATTAGGACTGATTGCAAAAGGTGTAAACTCATTTATTATTTCTATGGAAAGCGTTATAAAAGAAGTTAGAGATTCTGTTGAAGAAGTAGCCTCTGCCAATAATCAGCTTGCTGCTACTATGGAAGAATTATCAACTACTTTTGATTCCCAGGCTCATCAGGTATCAGAAATGGTTGACGGTATGGGGCAGGTAAGTAATATTTCTAAAAATACAAGTGATGCACTTGAAACAAATATGAAATTCTTAGAGTCTACTGCAGATAATACTAGAAAAGAGGCAGACAATTTAGATAAAGTAAGCAGTGATATGGGTGATATAGAAAGAGATACTGTTTCCCTTTCAGAAACTATCCGCCATTTATCAGAAAGCTCTGCTCAAATTGGTAACATATTAAATGTTATTAATGATATTGCTAACCAAACAAACCTGCTGGCATTAAATGCAGCTATTGAGGCAGCCCGCGCTGGTGAGGCAGGCAGAGGGTTTGCAGTAGTAGCAGATGAAGTACGTAAACTTGCAGAAAGAACTCAACATGCTATCGGCGAAGTAGAAACTATTATTAATAAATTAGAAAAAGATTCTGAAAATGCATCAAATGCAATGAATAAATCTGTTGCAAGCGTTCAAGAGGGGGCAGGAAATATTCAAAGCG
>DXAQ01000015.1 GCA_019116905.1 Candidatus Mucispirillum faecigallinarum
TTTATTAGTATAATTCAAATCATCAACTTATATATTTAATAAATAATACAGCATAATCTTAAAATTTAAAAATTGGCTGTTTATTAAAAATTTTATTTTTTTCTTTTAACAGGGCGTCTTTTTGCCACTTCTTTTCTGTTTTTTATACCTTTTTCACGTAAAGCACCTGACCTTCTTCTTCCTCTGCCTGATTTAAACTGCTTTAATATTTTTACTAAATCATCAGGAAGTATAACAAGATTTTCATCAGGGTTTATATAATTTAACTTATGTTTTGTGTATCCTTCTATTTTTGGAATAAGGTATGAATCTTCTTCTGTTGCAAAAATAACAGATACGCCTTTTTCTCCTGCTCTGCCTGTTCTGCCTATTCTGTGAACGTAATCTTCCGGGTCTTCTGGTAAAGAATAATTAAATACATGTGTAATGCCGTCTACATGTATACCTCTTGCTGCCACATCTGTTGCGCAGAGTATGCGTATAGTGCCGTTTCTAAGTTCTTCTAAAGTTTTTATTCTTCTAGACTGGGTAACATCGCCGGAAAGCAGACCACACGAAAGTCCGCATGCTTTAAACATATCTGTAAGCCTTGCAACTTCATCACGCCTGTTGCCAAATATAATAACTCTGCTTAGCATATCCTGAGAAATCATATTATATATAATAGCAAACTTTTCATTATCAGATGCAATATATGCAATCTGCTCAATATTTTCAGAAGTTATCTCTTTTGATTCTACTTCAAAACTTAATGGGTCTTTTGTCCACTGAGACGCAAGCTTTAAAATATCCTGATTTAATGTAGCACTAAAAAGCATTGTCTGCCTTTTAGATTTAGACGGAGTGGAGCTTATTATCTTTTTCATATCAGGGATAAATCCCATATCAAGCATTCTGTCTGCCTCATCAATAACAAGTATTTCTACATGGCTTAAATCAAGTACGCCCTGCTCTTTATAATCAAGCAGTCTTCCTGGAGTAGCAACTAAAATATCAATATTTTTATTTTCTATCTGACGTTTTTGCTTTTCATAATTAATGCCGCCAAAAACTGACTGAATAGTCAGTCCGCAGTATTTGCCAATATTTCTGGCATCTTTTTCTATCTGGATAACAAGTTCCCTTGTAGGCGCCATAATAAGCGCACGCGGCGCACCTTTTATTTCTTCCTCTCTGCCTTTTTCCATAAGCCTTGTAAATAATGTAATTAAAAAGGCAGCTGTTTTACCAGTACCAGTCTGCGCTTTACCTGAAACATCTTTTCCTTTAAGGCTTTCAGGAAGAATAAGCTGCTGAATAGGTGTGCAGTATTTATACTCGCATTCATATATTCCTCTCATAAGCCTTGGAGAAAGCCCTAAATCATGAAAACGAAGCATTCCATCTTTTTCTTCCACCTGAAATTCTGAAATATCCCAGTTTCCAAAATCTACAACCTCATCTTCTGCATTAATGTTTTTTAATTCTGCATTTTTATTCTGCCTTGTTTTAGACTGTGATTTTTTAGCACTTTTTTTAACAGCCTGTTTTTTAGCTGACGGCTTATTTTCTTCTATACCAGAAGCATTATTTTCTACATTTTCTTTGTTATTTTGTGCGATTTTCTTAGAAATCTCTTTGATAATAATTTGGTTTTGTGCAGTATTTGTTTTTTTAATAATCTGCTTAATTCTTTCAAGTATCGACATTTTACCCTTCACTATACTTTCATTTATTTTATTATAGAATAAGTTAAACAAGTATGGGCAATATATAATATAATTTAAAAATTTGGTAGCAATTTTTTTACTTTTTTATTAAATTTTGCTTATAATTTTGAAAAATCATTGAAATATTAATAAGTTATATGAAAATAAATTATTAAATATGCGGATATAAACGGAAAAGAGGGTGCTTTTACACACCCTCTTTTCCGTCTACTAATTTGCATAACTACTAAATATACTACTAAATACCTAAAATATATTACTATAAATTAATACTCTGTATTATCTCTTTTATATATACTTTATATACTTAATTATATTTACATTTTATTTATTATACTTACTCTTTATATGTATAATATAGCGACAAAATCTGCTAATGTCAACAAATTATTTTACTTACTTGTAAAATTGTTGCTTTTTTGCTTAATTTTTAAGCAATTAATTTAATTATTACCTTATATATCAATAAATTATAAAATTCATTTTTTTTCGTTTTTTAAAAATTTTTATATAGTAAAATCATTGTTTTATTTATACATTATTTTTAGAAAAATAGAAACAAAAAAATAAATTTGCTTAAAAAAAAGGCAGATATAAAATTATATTCTATATCTGCCTGCTTTTTGCTTAAATTTTAAGCAATAATTAAAAACTATATATGTTTTGCTATTTTTTCTGCATCTTTTGCTATTTCTGCAATTTCTACTTTTAATCTTGGTGGAGTATGTTTACCAAAATCATCACCTTTATATCTTGGGATAATATGCACATGGGAATGAAATACTTCCTGACCAGCAGCAGGTTCGTTTTGCTGAAATATATATATACCTTCTGCATTAAAAGCAGCTTTGCATGCGTTAGCAACTTTTTTCAGCACAGGGTAAAAATCTGCCCCTATATTATCAGGAGTATCAAGCAGGTTGCGGCAGTGATGTTTTGGTATAACAAGAGTATGGCCTCTAACAGCCGGGTTAATATCCATAAATGCTAAAAAGTTATTATCTTCATACACTTTGCATGACGGCAGTTCGCCTGCTATAATTTTACAGAATATACAGTCTTTTTCCACAAAATCACCTCATATATTAAATTTTATACAGTATGCAGTATATTTTCTAAATTGTAAATATTTATAATATACTTTTCAAAATTCATATATGAAAGTAATTATACTGCCATATTAATTTATATACGGCAGTATTCCATATTTATTTATAAAGCATATCTGCTGTCATTTGAAGATAATTTTCACCACTGTAATTTGGAAATCTATCTTTCACTTTTTTAATAAAATCTTCTTTATTTTTATCTGCTGCATATATTTCTTTAACTGTTTTTAAATAATCAATTTTAATATCTGCCAGTTTGATTGTTTCAGGTTTATAGTGAGATGTTAGTATTAATGTATAATCTTTCTTTTTATAAAGCTCCATATCATTAATAATAGTATCAATATATTCAATAGATGGCAGTATATTATGCACATCTGAACCAGCCATGTGAATATATAAAATATTTAACGCAGGAATTTCTATACAGTATCCGTCATCTTTATTGTTAATAATAAAATCAATGCCTGAAACATTCACTATGCCTTCATTTATTATATTGGTTACTTTTGGAACTCTTGTATCAAATGCACTGCCAAAAACTACTGCAAAATTATCTAAAAGTCCTTTTATACTGCCTTTTGTTACTGAATTTACATAATTTTCAGTAGCATATATTTTACCATTAAAATTTTCAGGCACAGCAGTATGATATGCTAGAAAAATATTATTTAATGGTTTAGCAAGTTTTGATACATAACCATTATAGGCATTTAAATCTTCATAAAATGCTGGTGTTTCTATACCTGTAAGCTCATTTTCTGTTTCAATAATATATGCAGTATCATTCATTGCATCATTTGTTTCATAAGCATGCAGCTTAATTTTTCCAAAATCATAAATATAAACTTTGCCATTTCCTAATTTTTCTTCAACCATTTTCATTTTTAATCCTCATAAATTAATATTGTATTCTTCCGGAAGTAAGTATATATTACACCAATAAATTATATTGTAAAGCAGGCACCTTTTTATTATATAATTACCTTTTAGAAACTATTGGAGAAAATAATATGATTACAAAAGATGAACTACCAAAATGCCCTGTTGCAACAACTGTTTATTTAATAGGCAATAAATGGACCTTATTAATTTTAAGAGAACTTGTAACAAACGATACAATGCGGTTTGGACAGCTTAAAAAAAATGTAGATGGCATAAGCCAGAAAGTACTAACACAAAACTTAAAAGAGCTTGAAAAAAATGGACTTGTTAAAAGGCAGGTGTATGCAGAAGTGCCGCCAAAAGTAGAATACAGCCTGACAAATATAGGAAAAACACTTATACCTGTTATGAATACTCTTGCTGAATGGGGCGAAGAATACAAAAATTTAATCAGCGCCTGAATAATTATGCTGACGTATGTAAATAAATTTTAATAAATATATAAATTTAAATAAAAAATAATATATTTAGTTGATTTTATTTAATTAATTTTATATGCTAACAGATATAGTTTATATAAGGCGGTATTATGAATTCAAATACACTAATAAATGACCTTAGCGTTGTAAGGGAATATTTTTCTCATAATTTGCGGACATCTACTGCCATGGTTGTTGCCACCGTTAGTATTTTTAAATTTGGGCTTAGTGATGATACAGATAATATGGCTGATATGATTATTGAATCATCATATTTTCTTGATGTCTACGATAAGGGGATGGAAGTATTATTTAATTATGTATTAGGAAAACCTATACGCAACGATAAAGAAGCTTTTGACCCTGTAAAAATTACTGGAAAAGTTATTGAAGATTTACGCAGCTCCATAAAAGAGCAGAATATTAATGTGTTATGCTTTTTTGAAGATATGAAACCTGTTGAAACAAACAGTTATGTTGCTAAAACTTTACTAGAACTTATACTTTGTGAGGAAATCAGAAAATGTACTTCTGACTTAACTATATCTTCACGAGATAATATCTTATTAATCAAAAAAACAAAGGGTACAAAAAATCCTGAAATATATAATATATTTGCCAGGTTTTTTAAAGAATTTAATATTGAATTTACTTATACAGAAGATACGCTTACATTGAGGTTTGCATAATGAAAGTCTTAATTGCAGATGATGAACTTAGACTTCGTAAAGTAATAGCGCTTTATATGTCTAAATGTGGTTATGAAATAATTGAGGCAGGTAACGGCGAAACAGCTATTGAACTTGCAAAAGAAAATAAGCCTGACGCCATTGTGTTAGATGTTATGATGCCTGGTATGACAGGCATTGAGGCTACTAAAAAGATTAGGGAAATACCAGAATTTGCTAAAACTCCTATTATTTTATTAACTGCTAATGCCAGCGAAGATGATATTAAAGTAGGACTTGCATCAGGTGCTGATAAATATATTACTAAACCTTTCTCACCAAAAGAATTAGTAGAATCAATAGATAATTTTGTTAAATAGTATTATATATGGTATTATTATGAACATACGTTTTATTGGCAGTGAAAATGGTTTAATGATTTTTAAAAAACTTCTTCAAGGTAAAGCAAACGTTTCAAGCGGTTCAGATGCTACTGATGCGCTTATTTTTGAAATTTCATCACTTGAAGTGCTTTATAAAATACCTAAACGCAGTTTTGGTGTGCCTGTATTTTTTTATCTTACTACTCCTAATAAATCTGTTATTTCTAATATTAAAGAATACAGAGTGTCTGGTATATTGTTTCCGCCTTTAAATGCTGAAGCTATTATGTCAAAATTAGTTCGTTCACAAACTCATGATGCTGCAATAAATGAAAGAGATTATGAAACACTGCGTATTAAAATTATTGCAAAAGCAGAAAATATACCAACACTTCCCTCTATTGCTCAGGAATTGATTAAGCTGACACGTAACACTTCTCAGGCAGCAATAGGGCAGATTACTTCTAAAATTAAAATGGACCAGGGTATATCATCAAAAGTTATAAAACTTGTAAACTCTCCATTTTATGGTGTTAGGAAAGAGATTGCATCTATTGACAGAGCTACTATGCTTTTAGGGTTTAGCTCAGTTAAAAATATTGCACTTGCTATCTCCCTTGACCAGTATTACCAAAAACCATTTAATATGTATAAAACTACAGGGCAGGCTATGTGGCAGCATTCATATAATGTGGCTCTTATGTCATCTGAAATAGCAAAATATTTACAGCAGGACTTTGACGCCCTTTATATGGCAGGACTGATGCATGATATAGGCAAGGTTGTAATGGCTGATTTTCTTGTGAAAGAAGTAGACTGTGTGCAGGACGAAAGAGAACAGCTTGGCTGCGACCATGCAGAAATTGCTGCTGTTATTATGAATAAATGGTCGGTTGCGCCTGCAATTGTAGAGGCTGTTAAAACTCACCATGATGCAGGCCCTGAGTTATACGGCAGAATTGTTGCAACAGCAAATAATATTGACCATGATAAAGATAATATTGATGAATATTTATATCAGCTTAATGCAGATTATCCTATAGGGGATATTGATGCACTTAAAGAGTCTATTATAACTATTCTAAGTGATAATAACGATGGCAACTGATAATATTACCCTTGAATTATTAGATATTGTATCTTCAGAAACAACAGAAGATTTTATTAAAAAAATAGAATTACTTCTGCATAAATATGGAACAGATAATTTTTATATCTGGGATGTTTCAGGCAATGTATGTGAGCCATGCCAGTATATACCAACAGATATGTATGCTACATTTGATATTTTTGAGCTTGGGTTTAAAAATGAAATGTTTTCTAAAAATATAAACCTTAATATTTCATATTTTGATGCCACTTATCATATAGATACAGCCTTATTTTTAAACTATAATTCACGGGTTACCCATGTTATTACATTTGCAGAGCCTTTACCTGCAGAATTAGAAGATAAAATAAGGCTTGTAGCGCCTTTTTTCAGCAGACGGGCAGTAGAGCTTTTCTCAAGAGAAAGGCAGATGGATTTATACATTGATTATCAAAAGAAAGTAGATTTTGTTAAACGTGCAAGTATTATTTTTATGGGGCTTGAAATACAGGAAGTTATATCTATGTCCCTTTCATTTTTTATGGATGTATTTTCTGCAGATGCAGTTTGTGCTATGCATAATAACGAATTCCATGGAATAGGATTAAATGAAGAAGATATTACTGAAAGTATTTTTATCTATGATATGCCTATAAAAGAATATATGATGCAGTTAGATGATACTATATTTGTGGAAAATGAAGTTCTTTCATCTAAATTTAATATAAAAAATACTTTTTTCATTTACGATAAATCTGCAAACTTACGGTTTGCACTTTTTAATATTATTGTAGATATTGTGCCTGATAAAGACTTTTCATCACTTGTTTCAAGCATAGTATCTATTGCAACAGAAAATGCACAAAACCATGAAGCGCTTACAAAATTTAAAATTGAAGAAACTGAAATTGCTCATACTGCTGATATTTTAAATAAATTTGTAAAACGCACAATCCAGCTTGATAATAACGATAAAATATATGGTTTAAGCTATCCTGCAAGAAATGCAGGAGGCGATTTCGTAAACATCATGCAGATAGGTGATGATTACATATTCTGTGTAGCAGATGTATGCGGTAAAGGTTATTCTGCTGCAGTATTAACTGTTGTTTTAAGTGTTTATATGTCCCACTTTTCATCTGCTGATGAGCTTACACAGAAAGTAAAAAACTTAAACCAGTTTCTTATTTCTAAAAATTTCAGCGACAGGTTTATTACAAGCTTTTTTGGAATTTATCACAACGCTACAAAAGAACTGGAATATATTTCCTGCGGTCATGACCCTGCAGCTGTTCTTTCAAAAAATAATAAAATAGAATACTTAACATCTGACTATATGCCTATGGGGCTTATGATTGAAGATTATAAATCAAAATCTATACATATTGATGAAGACAGTCTTATTTTTGTCTATACTGATGGATTAATAGAATATTCTTCACTTGATGACCTGCTGTGCCTTGTAAAAGCACTTTCTGATAAGAAATCACAGGATATAGCAGAAACATTATATAAAGAACTGGTAACAGACACCAGTCTTCAAAAGGATGATTTTACATGTCTAGTAATGAAAATATAACTAATGAAGAAAAATCAAGAAATATTCAGCAAATGTTTAATAATATAGCTGATAAATACGATTTTTTAAACGGCGTATTAAGCTTTTCTCTTGATGATAAATGGCGCAAAAAAGCAATAGAAGCAGCAGATATTAATGAAGGTCATAAAGTACTTGATTTAGCCTGCGGCACAGGTGATATGATACTTGAAATAAAAAAGCAGCACCCAGACTGCCATGTGTTTGGCGGCGATTTTAGTGTTAATATGCTGCACCACTGCAAAGAAAAAATACCGGCATGCCCACTTTCTGCAGCTAATGCCCATCATCTGCCATATAAAGATAATTCTTTTGACAGGCTCACTATTGCTTTCGGGTTTAGAAATGTTACAGATAAACAGCAGGGGCTTTTAGAGTTTAAGCGTGTATTAAAACCTGGCGGCAAAGTCTGCATATTAGAGCTTACACGTCCTGAAAATGTATTAGCCAGTTTCTTTTATAAAATTTATTTTATGCATATACTTCCATTTATAGGCGGTATATTTTCATCAAAAAAAGCATATAAATATCTGCCACAATCAGTGTATAATTTCCCTAAAAGAAAAGAATACAGGCAGTTAATAGAAAGCGCAGGCTTTAAAAATATTAACTTGTATTCAATGTTTTTAGGTGCAGTAACTATTGCTGTAATGGAAAAATAACTGTTTACTGCTTTAATGTAACAGTTTTTACATATTTGCCATTATCATAAACAGTAAAGGTATGTTTTTGTTTATCATACAGCGCTTCGTTAAATTTAAATGATTCGTCTCTGTATTTAACGATTACATAATCTTTTTTATAAATATATTCAAACATGCTGAGTGTTAAAGAAAGGCTTTCTTTTGAGCCTCCTGATGCTTTGATATATATTTTATCTCCATTTTGAGCAAAAACAAGCCTGCCGTTTTGTGTAATTGCAATATTACTGCCTACCTGGAATGTTGAACGAATCTCGTTATATACTAGCTCCATACCCATAAGAGATACATTTTTATTATTTTTATTTGCTTTTTCAAAATAAATGCTTAATACTCCATTACTGCCAGGAATAATAACACTTTTTGCATTTTCTGCATTTAAACTGTTTACCATTTTTTCTATAAGTGCTCTGTTACCCTGTGCATAACATAAACTTACTGGAAAACACATAATTAATAAAATTACTACTATCTTTCTTACAAACATATTACCTGCCTCAATATATTATCTTGGGATTAACTTGACCCCTTTTGCAATATTATCTTCTATATTATGTGAGCGTATAAATCCAGGGGAAATATGTTTTTCTATTTCTGGAAAAATAGGAAAATCATCTGCTCCACATGTATTAATAATTTTTGTCAAAACTCCTTCATGGTGTCTTGGGTTTACATATATTATACGCTCAGTATGCTCTATATCTTTATAAGTAAAGTCTGTTTTATTAAATATTTTCTCTTTTACTCTGTATACTGGCTCTGCGCTTTCACAATCTTCTGCCTTATACCCAATTTTTTCTGCAATTTTTTGAAAAACTGATTTAATATCTGTATCTATTTTTTTCCTAAAATATTCTCCTAAAATATGTGCAGTTTCTAGATTACTTTTGCAGTTTGCAGGACTTTCTACTACTTGATTAATTTTTAGAAGTCTGCCGTCTATCCCTATAAATGTACCTTCTGTTTCAAGTACAGATTTTACAGGAAGTACAACATCTGCCTTATTTACTGTTCCTGTTAAAAACATATCAGGCGTGCCGTAAAATTTTGCTTTTTCTATAATATGCATTAATTCTTCTGTTTTGCCAGTTGACGGGTTGCATGCCAGTGCAAATACTGCTTTTGGCTCTGCCTTGATTACTTCATCTAAAGTATTGCCGCCTGTATATAAACTGCCTGCATAATTTAATTTATCATAAGTTAATATAAAAGCGCGCAGTTTATCTTTTCCTATATAATCAGCAAACGATAAAATAGATGATGGCTGTTTTTCGCCGCAGAAATATTCATTGCCTGCTATGATTGATATTTTTTTGTTAGATGAAATCTGTTTTCTTAAAGCTGCATATATATTTTTATCAGATGATTTTATTTTTTCAAACTCTCCTGCAAAATCTGCATAGTCTGCAATAAGGCTTAAAAATGTTCTTTCATCATAATCATATCTTTGTAAACCTATTGTTATAACTTTTGCATTATTATTGCGTATTGCTTTTATAACGCTCCATTTAACCCCTACATTTTCTCTTGCAAAATCTGCCCCTATAACAAAAATTACATCAGAATTTTCTACTTCCTGTAATGTGCCTACACTTTCATAATGACCAAACTTTTCTTTAAAAAGATGAGCAAATCTTCCAAAATATACTTCTGCTTCTGTTATAAACATCATACCAGTTTTATCGGCTAATGATTTCCAGCTGCAAAGTTCTTCATTAGAAAGCCAGCCCCCTGCAATAATAAGGCTGTTTTCAACACCGTTATCTGTTAAACCGTGATATACTTTATCCATAGCATCATGGTAATCTGCCTTTGTAAAAATATCTCCTTTTTTAATTAAAGGTGTTTTTATTCGTTTATCACTTTCTACAAACTTAAAGCCATATCTTCCTTTTGAGCATATATGACTGCCGCATGATATTCTTGTCCTGTGTATCTTATTATGATGCACACCATAATTTATATGGCAGCCTACTGGGCAAAATGAGCATACAGTATTTATATACTCTAACTCCCATACTTTTAAGGAATCCATAAAAGGCTTATCTTTTATTGCTCCTACTGGGCAGCTGTCTACACACATTCCGCAGAAATCGCAGTTTAAAGGTTCAGTGGCAGGCTCAATATGGGCATTATTACCACGTGCTACCACATCTATTGCATCACAGCCTGCCACATCTCTGCATATATTTACGCATCTCATACATAATACACATGAATCTCTGTCGTATAAAAGCATATTCCAGTCCTGCAAAGGATGATGCTCCTCCTCCTGCACATCGCTTACTTCACTTATCCCCATTTGGCGTGCTAAATCTCTTAATATACAGTCTTCTGCATTTTCGCATATTCCGCATTTTAACGGGTGCTTTAATAAAATAAACTCTAATGCTTTACGTCTGTGTTTTTTTACTTCTTCAGTATCAGTATAGACAACCATACCGTCAGCAGCAAAAGCAGAACATGATGCAACAGGCTGCGGAACGCCTTCCACCTCTACAAGACATATTCTGCATGCCCCAGTTTCTGCTATATCTTTTAAATAACAAAGCACAGGTATATGAATATTATTTCTTTCTGCAACAGCAAGTATTGTATCGCCTTCTTTAAAAGTATATTTATTGTTATTAATAGTTATATATCTATCCATTATAATCTCCTGTTGCAAACATTCCTACACGCATGCATCTAAGGCATCGTCTTGCTTCCAGTGCTGCAGTATTTTCATCATAAGCCTGCTCCACTTCCTGAAATGATTTAATACGCTCCTCCACTGGCAGTTTTTCTGTTTCATATCGCTTAATAATCGGCCTTGGTGGTTCGGGTGCTTCACCATAGCTGAATATTTTATTATCATATAAATATTTTTCCATAACTTCTGACGGTTCTAAATAAGGTTTGCCGCTCATCATATATCTATCCATCATTTGCGCAGCACGTTTGCCGTTGCCTATTGCTCTAACAACTGTATTTTCTCCGTCAATACAGTCCCCGGCTGCAAAAATACCCTTTATAGAGGTTGTAAAATAAACTTCATCACATACTATTGTATTCCATTTAGTAATTTCTAACCCATCAGATGCATGAATAAAACTTACATCAGTTTTTTGACCGATTGCTGGTATTAAATAATCACACTCTATAATAAAATTTTCACCGTTTATTATTTCAGGGCTTCTTCTTCCTGTTGCATCAGGAGAACCAAGCCTCATTTTATGGCACTCTATACCTTTTAATTTACCATTTTCACCTACTGCCCTAAAAGGTGCTGCTAAAAACATAAATTTTACACCTTCTTCTTCTGCATCTTTTATTTCATAATCTTCTGCAGGCATCTCATCACGGGTTCGTCTATAAAGTATTGTTACATCATTATTAAAACGAACAGCTGTTCTTGCACAGTCTATGGAAGTATTCCCACCGCCTACAATAATAACTTTACTGTCTGAAAACGGCTTTTCATATTTTGACACTTTCTCTAAATAATCTATACCGTTATATATTCCTTCCACCTGCTCCATATCTGCAATACGCGGGTCCTGAGGCAGCCATGCTCCAATTGCAAGCAGCACAGAATCGTATGAATGTTTTAAATACTCTAATGTAATCTCTTTGCCTAATGTTTTATTATAATGGATATTTACACCAAGATTTCTTATAATATTTGCTTCATATCGTAAATGCTCCCGCGGCTCTCTAAAATCAGGAATACCTGCAGCAGTCATACCACCTGGCTCCTGCATTTTATCAAATACTTCCACCTGATGCCCCATTAATGCTAAATAATATGCAGCAGAAAGCCCGGCAGGTCCTGCCCCTATTACAGCACATGTTTTACCAGTAGGTGCTTTTTTCTCTGGTATATTTGGTACATGGTTTCTAAAATATTCATAATTCCATGCAGATTGTTTTAAGTTCATTATATTTATTGGCTCATCTACTTCACCACGTCTGCATACAGCTTCACATGGGTGAGGACATATTCTGCCACAAAGCCCTGGAAGCGGCATGTGCTCCCTGATAATAGATAAGGCTGGTAAAAACCTTTTTGTCCTTAGCTCGTCAATAAATTCTGGTATCTGAATATGTGCAGGGCATGCAGAAGTACACGGCGCTGACATGTGAAAATGATAATCAAGCTTAGGTGCGTTTTGATATTTATGTAATTTTTCAGGATATTCTTTTAAAAATGATTTAACAATACTAACAGAGGAGGGAGCAAATGAGCATTTAGAAGTAGCTTGAATACTGTCTGCCAAATCAAGCGCCTCCTGCATTTTAGATAGTTTTGGGTCTCCCCTTAATTCTTCCATCATATCTGCTAAAAGAGTTGTGCCGTTTTTACCAGGAATACATCTTCCGCAGCAGCCACGCTCGCTAACATACCGCATAAACTTACACATTGCAGCAGCAATATCTATCCCCTCATCATAGACTAGAAACCCATGCCAGCTGATAACAAGTTTTACCTGCTTACCATTTACATCATCCTGGAAAATAAATGGTGTTTCCGGCCTGTCATGTTCCTGCACATTTCTAAAATCTAGACGTTCACCTTTGCGAAAGCCATAAACCACTTTTGGCATAATATACCTCGCTGTATAGTAAAATTACATATTATGCTTTATTATTTCATAATTTTAAAAAAATTGCTAGTTTTGTTTTATATTTAGTGATTTTATTTATACAATTTATGTAACATATAATTATATTTAATATTTTTTTATTAGTGTTATTTATAAAATACTGCTTATTTTTAAAAATAAAAGCGCCATGATAAGCCTATATCATGGTTTTCTACCTGCCAGTGATTTTTATAAGCATATTTTATTTCTATTGAATTATTTTGTGTTACAGGGATAGTATAGCCAAAACTTCCGCCAAACTCTGCACCAAGATTTTCTAAAACATAATATCTGTAATAACCGCGTGCTAAAAATTTACCACCAATAAAGCTGTACATTAAACCAGCATCGCCGCCAAAACCAAGCCCTGTCCAATAAGGGTTATAATTTTCAGAAAATGATACATCTATATCTGCCATAAGCCAGGAAGAAAAACCACCTGAGGCAAAAGTTACACCAACGCCACCCCTTAGAAATGGTGTAAAAACACTTTCTTTTTTATAATCTTTTTCTTCTCCTGATGCTTCTATTTTCCAGGAAAGTGTTTTTGACATTCTGCTCATAGGCGAATATGAAGAAAATCTTATTAAAGATGCCTCAGGCACTGTTACTTCATTTGTACGTGTATTCCACCTGACATTTACATCTATTACATCAAGCTGACTGTTCTGTATAAATCCTTTATCTATATCATCTAATCCGTGAAACCCTAGCTTAAATCCAGCTTCAGTATAAAAATCTTTAAAATTTTCAGCCCCCACTCCAAGCCTGATACGTGTAATATTATGGCCTAAATCAGGTGAGCCTGGCTCATCAATTTTCTTTTGACTTATTACCCCAAGCCTCGCCCTGTTTGTAAGTATTTCTATTGTCTTTTTTTGATAATCTCTAACTATTTCTTCAGTTAAATGCTGCCTTTGTAAAAACTGAAACCGCATAGCCTCAATGGCTAAATCATATATGGCAGCCTTTTCTTTAACTGTGTAGCTGCTGTTGTTTATGTCTTCAAGGCTTTTTTTACCTGAGGCCACACTCTGAGCAAGTTTAACAGCCTTATTTGAAAGCCCTTTAGAATATAACTCTAATATTTTTATGTGGGACGGTCTGTATTTTTTATCATTAATCAAACCGCTTTTTTTAACTTTTTTTATAGTATCTGTTGGCGCTTCCCATAATATGCTTGTAGATAAATACAAATCAGGCCGTGCTGATTCTAAAAGCAGCAGCATATTATAAGAGCAGTTTTCATCAAAAAAATAGTAGTAACTGCCAATACCCTGCATCTCCCATAAATGATTAAAAAGTTTCATTGTTTCTTCTTTTGTCAGGTTTAAGTCATACTCCCAAATATCCCTGTTTTCCATATTGCCATATTCAAAAATAGTTTTATAATACTGCTTAACTGAAAAATATCCTAAATAGCCGCCAAAAAGACCTTTTGTTATATATTCAAATCCGTTTACATCATCAGGCATATCTGCTGCAAATGTTACACTGTATGATGTTAAAGGGTCGTTTCTTGAATTATTTATCCTAAGCATAGTATGGCCAAACATACTGGCAGGGTTTTTAAGATACATAAATGGAAATATTACTGTTACACTTGCAGGGTCCAACTTTTCTTTAAATTCATTATATTTAGTACATGATTTTTTAGGCAGTTTATTCCTATCAATATCAAACCTTTCCACTAACCATTCACGCCTGCCAGAGAAAACGCATACTGGGTGATTATTATCATCATTTTTAGATAAATCATCATCAAATAAAGCATATATTGTTGCTTTCAGTTCATCTTTTGGGGAATATTTACCATTTTCAGCAAGAAAGAATTTTTCGTCATCTACAAGACTTCTTAATTTTCTTCCGGCAGGCTTTTTATACTGCATAAGCACATGCCACATTCTTTCATCATACGCCTTTTCCTTTAAGGCTTTTTTAGCAATCTCTTTACCATACTGGCTTACTTCTGCTAAACACAGTGAAGGCAGTATTATAATAATTAATAAAAAAGTAAGTGGAAAAATTTTATATTTCATAGAAAAATAAAGAGGGCATAAAATATGCCCTCATTATACATTAATTAGCTGAGTGCTATAATTTTATTAGCAACTGAATCAGATTGAACTTCTGAATTAGGGAAAATATCGCTAAAATTAGCCTGTAATTTACTGCCAAAAGCATTAATATCTTTAACAGCAAGCATAGAGCCTAATGAGTTAATAGTATCACCATGACCCATAGCAATATCTTTAGCTAAGTTATCCATATTAGCAGTAACAAATTCATAAACTTCTGTACTAACTGCTTTGTTGATATGACCAGCACAGTTAATAGTACCAGTAGTCATAGAAAAAGTGTTTGATAATGTACCGTTAGTCCAAGATGCAGTCATTTGTAATAACCAACCACCATTTGGTTTACCAACAGATTCAAATAATAATGTTCCTATACCGCAGCCAACATTATTTCTTACTGCTCCTGCAAAAGCAGCTGGTGCCATCATTGACACAATAATGAAAACTAATAAAGCTTTTTTCATATATACTCCTCCATAAAATATTATTATTAAGCTTAACATTAAAAATATATTTTGTCAACTATATATATAATACTGTTTCATTACTAAATCATTACTTTAAAATTTATGTTAAAACTAATTGTTTACTTTAAATAAATATCTAATGCATTTAAAAATTCTTTTCTAACCCGTGGGTTACTGATAATCTGTGCATGGCTTGAAAAATCATCTTTTAATATAATTTTTGGTTCATGTGCCATTTGAAAAATAGCATCTCCATTATCAAATTTTACAAGATTATCTGCCTCTGAGTGTATTATAATTGTATTTTTTATTTTACTGTATTTAATATTATCAATAGTAGAATATTCTTTTGGTATACTCCAGCTTACAGGGTACTGCCACAACCATGTAAAAAAATTGCCTGCTGCCACTTCTTTTGCAATACTGCGCCATGAAGTAAATGTTGATTCTAATACAAGCACTTTAAATTTATCTGCATAAGGGGAATACCTTGCAATATGGGCAGCAACTGCACCACCTAAACTTTGCCCATAAAGCACCATATTTCTTTTATCAACCTTATTATCTTTAAAAACTGCCTCAGTATATTCTAAACCGTCCTGCAGCACGCCTTTTATATCAGGTTTTCCCTGAGATATGCCATAACCCCTGTAATCAAATGTTAAAAGATTATAACCTTTTTCTAAAAGCCATATCATACCAACACTTTCTGTGCTTATGTTATTTGAATTACCATGGAGAAAAAATACTGTGCCTTTTGGATTTTTTACTTTTGTTTTAAAATACCAGCCATGCAGCAGTTTCCCTTCATTTGTTTCCACAAGAATATTTTCAGGGTTATATGCACATGTTTCAGGCATATAAAAAAGCTGATTTTTAGGGAAGAAAAAATATTTCTCACATCCTGTAAGAATCAATAATAATGAAATTAATAATGTAATTTTTAACTTATTCATACTATAATTTATTTTTATTTTAACAAAAATGTCAAGTAAAAATAAATATTTTTATTTTATTGTTTAAATAATATATAAATATTTACTGTATTTTAATAAAAATAGTCTAATGCTTTTTTATTATGCTCTGGGTGATTTTTATGTATTTACAGCACCTAAATTCCTAAATAATATCACCCAGAACATAAAATATGAATTGATTTATAAAATTATAATTTTTCTGCTATTTTTTCAGCTATCATTTTACTTGTTTTTGTACAGTCATTTAAGCCTATACCGTAAAGCACATTACCACCTATATAAATATTACCTAATTTAGATGTAATTTCTTCTATTTTTGCTACTTTTTCACGGTGGCCTACGTGATACTGAGGTATAGCTTTCATTACTTTAAAATATTGAACCATATATGGCTCTTTTTTTACTCCCAGCACATTTTTTACATCTTCTAAGCAGATTTTAAGAAGTTCTTCTTCGCTTTTTTTCATAAGTTCATGGTTAGTATCGCCACCTGCCATAATACGCAGAAATTTTTTGCCGGCTGGTGCCTGTACTGGGAACATACTTGATGTAAATAATGCCCCTAATATACGCATATTTTCTTTTTTAGGGATTAAATAACCAAACCCATGTAAATCATTTTCTATATCTTCGCTGTTAAACCCTAAGCCTGCTACAAACATTGGTGCATAAGGTATGCTTGATAATGTATCTGCAAGCTGGCTGTCTAATTCTTTTAAAAATTTTCCACCTGCATAAGCTGGGGCACATACTGCAAGTTCGTCAAATTCATATTCTTTATTGCTGCTTGTTACTATATATTTGCCGTCTTTTTTAACTACTTTTTCAGCAGGACTTTCAAGGTAGATTTTTACACCTTTACTTTCTGCCACACGAGCTAAATCTTTTACAGATTCACCCATACCGCCTTCATAACTTGTCAGCGCACCGCCAGGACCTGCAGGGCCGCTTTTCTTTTTAGGTTTTTTAAACATACCTTTGATTAAGCCGCCGTAAGTTTTTTCTAAATCGTAAATTACTGGAAAACATGACTGCAAACTCATTTTATCAGGGTCGCCTGCAAATACACCTGATACCATAGGTCCTATTAAATAATCAAGAGCCTCTTTGCCAAGTCTTCTTTCTGCAAAGTGAGCAAGTGTTTCATCACTATTATCTTTTTTCTGCGGAACAAATAACTCTTTTGCAATACGAAGTTTACCACCAAAAGTTAATAATTTTGATTTTAAAAATGCGCCCGCCCCTTCCGGCAGTCTTTGAAGTTCGCCGTATCTTTGGATATATCTTATCCTTGCCATATCGTTACTTCTAACAAGCTTATCTTTTAAACCTGCCTCCTCAAATACTTCTAAAGTAAATGGTTTGCTGTCTAAAAATCCATTTGTACCTGATTCTATTACATAACCATCTTTATGAACAGAATCTATTGTGCCGCCAAGCCTGTTTGCTGCTTCAAGTAAAGTAATGTCTATATCCTTACCCTGCTCTTTTAATAAACCTAGTTTTAATGCAAGAGATACTCCTGAAATACCTCCACCTATTATGCCAACTTTCATAGGTAAACTCCTTTTTTATATTCTTAATATTCTATTGATTATTATTTTTTTATATTTTGCAATAATTATTTTTATAAAAAAATGTTTTATTTCTTATTTTAAATTATAACTTATTGATATATTTGACTTAATCATATTAATTATTTCATCACATTTTCTTCATTAAATACTATTTTTATCTTATATTTATCACTTTGGGCATACATAAATATCATCAGAAGAAAACACTGGCACAACAGCAGTGCTTACATTTCCTGCCAGTTTTATCTGCCTGCATACAAGTTTGAAATCTTCATAATCAAGCATTCCTTTACCGTTAAATGACCTTGTCTGAAGTTTCATAATAACAGCCTTTTCATTTCCTGCCTGCTGCACTGCCTTTTCTGCAATTCTGCCAATAAGTGATGCTGTTGATACTCTATCCAGTTTCTGCTCGCTGCTGATTTGCTCAGAATACCCCATTACAGCAAAATAGTCTGCACCTGACTGCTTTAATGTAGAAAGCCTTTGTGAATACCAGGATATAGCAGCTGCCTCATCTATGGGCGTTTCATAATATACATTGGCTGCAAACTTTATTTTTGGATTTACTGTCTTTGCACTTTCTTTTAATTCCTTAAATAAAAGTGCAAGCTGGCTGTTTTTCCATTCTGCCCACACATAAAAATTATCTGTATATTCTGAAAATACTTTTCTGCCGTTATATTCTTTTATGTTTTTAAAAAAGTTTTCCTTTTTTACATCAATACCAGTTTCTTCCTTAAAAAGCGGAGCAGCATATTTATCACTGCCTTCTGTATATTTTATTATAAAATCGTCCTGAAAAAGTATGCCGTCTATATTATATTCTGCTAAATCTTTAAAAAGATTAAGTAAAGTTTCACGCACATTTTTCTTAAATATATTTGCTCCATACCCTTTTATATCTTCGCCCTCTGCACTAAGGCTCATACTCATATTATCTTCTGTTTTTAAAAATGATAATGAACGGGTTGCCATCCATGCATAAAGCTTAATATTGTTTTTATGGGCATACTCTACCATATCTTTAAGCAAATCATTTACTGTGCATGCATAATCTGTTTTAAAATATACTCCGCTTTCGCAAGGTACAGGCATATTAAAATGACTTCTGTCTTTGCTGTTATGAAATACTCTAAAAAAAACAGTATTAATACCTTTTGATTTTACTTCTTTGAAAAATAAATCAAGGTTACCCTTATATTTTTCATCAAGCACAAATACCTGCGCCCCATTTATCCTGTAAATTTCTTCACTGGAAAGCACAGTTTCGCTGTATGCACTTTTATAAAGTAAAACTATAAATATTAATACTGCTAATTTTCTCATTATACTAATTGTTTTTTGTAACAAGCGGCTTAATTTTAAATTCACTGGATACCTTGTTTGCTTTCTGCTGAGCCTGCTCCCTTGTTTCACTTACTCCAAGACGCACCCTGTACCATGTTTTGCCGTTTATTTCCACCTGTTTTATAAATACATCAGGAAATTTTGCCCTGTATTTTGCAGCCTCTTTTTCTGCAGCATCTCTCGACTGCACAGCAGAAATCTGCACTACATAAGCACCTTTATTAACAGGTGTTACAGGTTTTGCAGCCGGCTTTTTATTATCCTGTGCTGCAGTTTCTTTTTTTATCTCCTGTTTTGGTTTTTCTGCAGTTTGTTTTGCAGGCTCTTTCACAGGTGCTTTTTCAGCCTGTTTTACTGGCTCTTTTATTTCCTTTACAGGCTTTTCCTGCACTGGCTTATTATCAGCCTGTTTTTCTTCCTGAATAACTGGAGCTGGAACTGGAACTGGAGCAGCACTTTCTTCCTGCACATTTGCCACCTCTATATTATCCTGCTTAGGAGGAGTAACAGTTGCGCGGATATTTTTTTCATCAGGCTGCACTTCATCTGCTGCATCATTCACAGATGTAAATGTTAATGTATCCCCTTCCTGAGGGTTTGTTGTTACTTCCTTAGGTCTTTCATTTTCTGATATTTCAGGCTCTGGACTGCTGGAAAATACTTTGCCTGTTAAATATGCTATACCATATATTGTAATACCAAAACATATTAATACTACAAATATGATTAATATCATATCCCTGAATGAATTTTTGTTATCTTCTGCCATATTAACTCCTACATTCTTTCAGGTGCAGAAACACCTAATATTTCAAGACCTGTTTTTATAGTTACAGCCACAGCTTCGCAAATTGTAAGCCTGCCTGTTGTTAATTCCTTATTATCAGGGTTTAATATCTTATTACTGTAATAATATGAATGGAATGATGATGCAAGCTCCTGTAAATGATAAGCTATTCTGTGAGGCTCTAAATGAACTGCTGCAAGCTCTATAACGTATTTTAATTTTATCATATTTTTTATAAGCTGCACTTCTTCAGCGCCTATCGCTTCTTCAAGCTCTGCCCCTCTTTCATATTTTATGCCTTTTTCTTCAGCATTAGCAATTAAACTGTGTACACGGGCATGAGCATACTGAATATAATATACAGGGTTATCATTTGATTTTGATTTTGCTAAATCAATATCAAAATCAAACTGTGCATCATGGCTGCGCATATTATAGAAAAATCTGGCTGCATCAATACCAACTTCATCAATAAGCCATGAAAGCGGTATAAATTCGCCGCTTCTTGTAGACATACTGATTTTTTCACCATTTTGTATTAAATTAACCATTTGTATTAATGATACTTTAAATGTAGATAAATCATGATGCAGACATTCTAAAGCGCACTGCATACGTTTAATATATCCATGGTGGTCTGCTCCCCATATATCAACTAAATATTCAAACCCTCTGTCATACTTATTCTGATGATATGCAATATCAGGAGTAAAATATGTATACTCACCTGTTGATTTTCTTAAAACTCTGTCTTTATCATCGCCCATGCTTGATGTTTTAAGCCATAAAGCGCCATCCTGCTCAAAAGTTTTGCCAGATGAAGCAAGTTTTTCAAGTGTTTTTTCCACAAGCCCGTTTTTATAAAGACTTTTTTCACTAAAATAATTATGAAATTCCACTCTGAAATCTTTCAAATCATCATCTATATCCTGCTGGATAGTTTTAACAGCTAAATCAAGGCATATACTTAATGCCTCTTTTTTATCTATATCTAAAATATCTTTTCTTGTTTTTAATAATTCAGCTGCTATATCTTTAATATAGTCCCCATGGTAGCCTGCCTCAGGAAAAGGTGCTTCATTCTGCCTGCCCAGTATTTCTGCCGCCCTTGAATAAACACTTAACGCCAGATTATTCATCTGGTTGCCTGCATCATTAACATAATATTCTCTGGTAACATTATAACCAGACATAGAAAGTATTCTGGCTACAGAATCACCATAAGCTGCACCTCTGCCATGACCTATATGCAGCGGACCTGTTGGATTTGCACTTACAAACTCAACCATAGCTTTTTTATTTTTACCTGTATTATTATGGAAATATTTATCGTTTGTAATAATATCCATTACAGTTTCTGCAAAAAAGCTTTTTGATGTTTTTATATTTATAAAGCCAGGTCCTGCAATCTCTGTTTCAACCTGAGAGCCTGCCTTTTCTTTTAATACTGCACATATTTCTTCAGCTATCATTTTTGGATTTTTCTTTAAATGTTTCACAAGCTGCATAGCTGCATTACATGCAAAATCACCATGTTCTTCTTTTTCAGGTATAACAAGAGTAAAAGATACTTCTTCCTGCACACCTGCTTTTTGTAACATATCTTTTACAATTTCATCAATAATAAGCGTTAATTTCTCTTTCAAGTATATGCTCCTTAAAATATTTTTATTTCAAATATTCTTCTACATCAATGCCAGCATCTCTGTATTCATTTAATTTATTTCTTAATGTTCTTACAGTTATGCCTAATATTTCAGCTGCCTTTGTTCTATTGCCTGCAACATCCTGCAATGTTTTTAAAATAAGTTCCTGCTCCACATCTGCAATAGTTCTGCCAACAGCATTATCTACTTTATTTTCATCACTGCTGCTGTTTTTTACTTCTTTTTCACTTTTTTCTTCATGTACAGTGTCTTTTATTACCTGCTTTACTTCTTCTTTTGGGCTTGATTTAAAGCCTGCAATAGTTATGCCGTGCAGAAATAAATCTTTTGATGTAATTTCAGGAGTTTTTGAAAGCACAACAGCCCTTTCTATTGTATGCTCTAATTCCCTGACATTACCAGGCCATTCATAGCTTTGCAGCGCTTTTAATGCATCTTCTGATAACGGCTTAACAGGTTTTTTATTAATTTCAGAATATTTTTTTATAAAAAATGATGATAAATCTGCCACATCTTCCTTTCTGTCTCTTAAAGGCGGAAGTTCCATACTTATAACATTTAACCTGTAATATAAATCTTCCCTGAAAGTGCCTTCTTCACTCATAGCTTTTAAGTTTCTGTTAGTTGTTGCAAGCACTCTTGTATTTATTTTTGCAGGCTTTAATGCTCCAAGCCTTTCCACTTCTTTTTCTTGCAGAACCCTTAAGAGTTTTGCCTGTAAATGCAAAGGTATTTCACCTATTTCATCAAGCAAAATTGTGCCGCCGTCTGCTGCTTCAAATTTACCTATTTTTTTATTTACTGCCCCTGTAAATGCACCCTTTTCATAACCAAAAAGCTCGCTTTCTATTAAATTTTCTGGTATTGCAGCACAGTTTACAGCAATAAATGGACCTTTTGCATGGCCTGAATTTTCATGTATAAACCTGGCAAGCACTTCCTTACCTGTTCCTGATTCCCCTGTAATTAATACTGTTGCTTCACTTCCTGCCACATCTTTTGCAAGAGAAAATACATGCTCCATGTATGCACTTTTATATACTGTGCCTTTTTTATTATTATCTTCTGATTGCTTCTCTTTTTCACCACTTTCATTATCACTTAGTTCAAATGTTCTTCTTATAAGCTCCTCAATAACTTCTGGAGAAAATGGCTTTAATATGTAATCATAAGCGCCAACTTTTAATGCTTCCACAGCACCTGTAACAGAGCCGTAGGCAGTAACAAAACATACCGGCGTTTTTATGCCTGTTGATTTTAACATATCAAACATAGAGCGGCCGTCTATATCAGGCATACGCATATCACTTATAATTAAATCATATACTTTTTTTGTTGCTTTTTCAAAACCAATACGCCCATTTTCTGCTGTATCTACGTTTATTCCAAGGCGTGATACAGTTTCTTTCATGGCTTCACGCATATTGTCATCATCATCAACAATTAAAATATTTTTATTAATCATTACTTTCCCCACCCTCATCAGCACTTTCAGCAGAAGGCAGCGTTACTGTAAACATAGTATAATCTTTACCGTTGCTTTCTGCTGTAATATCTCCACCATGTGCCTTTATAATTTTATATGAAATTGATAACCCTAAACCTGTCCCCTTTGCCTTTGTTGTCTGAAATGGCATAAAAAGACGAGAAAGCATATCTTCATCTATTCCGTGGCCGTTATCTCTTATATGCAGTATTGTTTCTTTTTCAGTCATTTCTGATGTAACTACAATTTCGCCACCCTGACCAACAGCATCTACTGCATTGCCTATTAAATTCATTATTACCTGCTTAAACATATCTTCATCACAGTAAACAATATGTTCTTCATCAAGCTTATTTATTACCTTAACTTTTTTATCCCTTATTATATGCTGTAAATATAAAACTACCTCATCAACAATATCTACAAGCACATGATTAGAAGGGTTGATTTTAATTTCCTTTGCAAAAAGCAGTGTATTACTTATAACAGCATTAATTGTGCGCACACCTTTAATAATAGATGTGGTAAGCCGTTTTTTATCAGGCTCCTGCTCTAAATCTCTTGATAGTAAAGATGCATAAAGCTCAATAGAGCCCAGCGGGTTTCTAACTTCATGGGCAATATTTGCAGCCATTTCACCCATTATTCTAAGCCTTTCATTACGCTGTTTTTCCTGCTCAAACTTTTTAAGCCTTGTTATATCATCCATTACATATACAAAGCCTTCTGAATCTTCTGATTTTAAAGCGCTGACACTTAACCTGAAATATCTTCTGCCCTCATCATCATAATCATGAACGCCTGTTGAGGGAAAGGAGCTTAATATTTGAAATACTTTTTCATAACCTAACTCCTCTATTAACTCCTTTGCTTTCCTGTTTTTTAAAAATACGCCGTTTTTATTATCCTGAGCAATAATAGCAGAGTTAGTATTATCAAGCACAGAATCTAAAAGCCCTTGAGTCTGCTCAAGTTTTTTCTGCAAAAGTGCATAAGACTCTTTTAAACTTTCAGTTGTTCTGTTTACTGCATCAACTACTTCTTTTAATAAGTTTACATCTATATTCTGTATGTCTGACAATTCTGCACCCGATTTTATTTATTAAGGTTTTTACGCCATTCATCTTCTTCCATTTCGCCTTTTGCAATACCTGCATATATACTTGATGGAATATTTGATATAATATCATTATAGTAATTATATCCACGCTGCACATCGCCCATATTAATAAATGATTTACCTAAATAATAAAGAGCTTCTGCACGCCTGTCATCTTTTTCCTTATAGCTGTCTGTAAACTGCTTTAATGGCATAACTGCATTTTTAAAATCATTTTTCCTGTAAAAAATTAAGCCTATATCCATATAAACATTATTACTTCCATCAAACCTTGATGCTGCATCCTGACGGATACTGTCATATATACTCATAAGGATTTGCTGCCTTTTAGCATCACTTGGGATATTTTTTGCAAGAGAATATTTTAAGCTTAATGCATATTTTTTATCCCTTGTATATTTATCAAGCAGCGATACAGCCATATCAGTATCCAGCTGTTCCAGTTCGCCGATAATATATTTAAGTGTATCTTTATCAAAACTGTTTACATCTGCTTTTAAATTTTTATCACCCAGCAGATAGCCAAGCACTGCATAATCCATATTAGCTGGGTTTGGTGTGATTTCTGCATAAAATGTGCGCGCCTTGCTTGGAGAGCCAAGCCTGTAAACACTCATTGCTACCATAGTTTTTACTTTATCTTTAAATGCTTTATTACCCCATTTATCTACCCAGTCGCTGTTTGCATTATAAAGCTGCACAACTGACGGATAATCAAGAGCTTTGTATGATTCTTCCATTGGTTTAAGCATAGAGTTTTCTAATATATCAGCTACCTCTTTCCTGTATTTGCCTTTTGGAAATTTATCTAAATACTCTTTTGCGCCAGCTCTTGCGGCAGGGTAATTTTTTGATGCATATATTACATTTAAATCTTTATATGTAGCATCATCAAGTAAATTTTCCCACCTGGCTTTATCCCCGTATTTTGCAGGGTCAGGAGAGGCAAGCTGCGCCTGTGCAAATGATATAACACTTTTATAATCATTATTATTATATATGCCGTCTATTTTTCCATATTTTATTTCATTAAGCATAATATCTGTTCTCGGTTTATACTGAGAGTTTGGATATTCTGTATTAAACCTTACAATAAGCGGCTCTGCTGTAACATAATCTTTTTTATTATATACATCAGAAAGCTGTGCAAACATATAATCTTCTTTGATTTTATTAAGTTCATCATAATACTTACTTTCAGGATACATGCCTAAAAAGTTAGATATCATATCAACAGCCTCTGCCATTCTGTTTTCTTTATAAAGCGTCTTAATAAGCATATATTTTGCCTGTTCATGCAGCCCGTAAGAATCAGGTCTTGTAAATAAATCTTCAAAAAACTTATTCCAGTATTCATAAGGTTTCGTATTTAAATACTTTTCTGCATACTCAATAGTCGCTCTCTGGCCGCCCTCCCTGTCAGGATAAAGCTGTTTAAGCCTAAGCAGCAGCTGGTCTGCATCTGTATCCCTGCCTGTATTATGCAGAATAGAGGCAGCTCTAAATATTGCAGTATTAGCAGAATTATCATCTGGATATTTTTCATATATATGCGTATAAAGCTTTAACGCAGGCTCTAACCTGTTCTTTTTATAAAATGTATCTGCAACAGCATTAAGCCGCGTAAGAGTAGTATCTGGATTATTCATTAAATCATCTAAATTTAATGTAGAAAAATATTCAAAGGCTAAGTTTTCCTCATTCATATCATAATACATCTGACCTACTTCACCATTTATTATATCCTGGTCAGTTTTAAAATTACGCAGGTAAGAAAGATACGTTTCAATAGCCTTATCAACCTGCCCCACTTTTTTATAAAGTTCTGCCATTTTCTTTAAGGCTTCACGTTTAGTCTGTAAATCAGGCACTGTATTATATATTTTAAGGTATGTATTTATTGCCTCAAACTGCTGGTTGGCATCTTCTTTTGCCTCAGCTGATTTAAGCAGAGCATCAGGAGCACGAAAGTTATCAGGAAACTGTTTAACAAACTCATCAAATATTTCATAAGCATTTGTATAATATAAGCCGTCATACTGGCCCATTAAAAGATATGTTTCACCAAGTTTATACATTGCCTCCTGCTTATAAAACTCATTTTGAGTAGAGGCTAAAATCTGCTGCAAAATCTGAGCCCCTTGAGGAAACTGTTTAGATGCAATTAACCTATCTGCCTGGTCAAGCATATCCTGCATATTTTTATCTTCAAGCCCTTGAGATTTAGTAGAAAGCAAAGGTTTTGCAACCCCAAAACTTGAAAGAGTATCTTCATTAGTTTTTGATTTTGTAGCTACAACCTTTACACCAGCTGCATCATCTACAATAGAAAATTCAGCATCAGGCTTAATATTAATTATAAAGCTGCTGCCTTCCCCCTGAATATTAGATACAAACTCATCATTAATATCTTGAGTAAAAGGCTGCTTTATATTATTGCGAAAAGATATTACTACCTGATTAGCACCTTTCTCAATACCTTTAATGTTTGCTTTATCTAGTTTTAAATATACTTCTGTAAAATATTTATCCTTTCTTAAAAAAAGCTGCTGCGCATAAACACTGCTAAAACTTACTATAAGGATTATTATTACTAAACATAACTTTCTCATCATAATACATAATACTACATATTTTCAATAATATTACAAGAAAAACTTTAAGGAATTTTATAATTTTATTAAAAAAAGTGCTTATAAGTATAAATTAAACCTGATTAAAAAAATTTTTCTATAATAAAAGTCTTGATTTTTGCTGCATATAGTATATTATTTTATTTTCCTTATTGCAAAAGATTTAAACATGTGGTAAAAATAATAGTATTTACAAATGGAGATAATTTATGGCTCTAAATCATGGTATATTATTAGAAACTGGAACAAATGAATTTGAGATTGTAGAATTTATTATTAATAACGGAAATACGCCATATCATTTTTGTATTAACGTTGCAAAAGTGCGTGAAGTAATAGTGTTTCCTGAAACTACAGTTCAAGTGCCTGATGCTCACCCTGCAATTATTGGCACAGCAAATATTCGCCAAAATCTTGTGCCTATTATCAACTTAGGTCAGTGGATTGGTGTTCGTCAGCAGGATCCTGATTTTAGTAAATCTAAAGTTATTGTTACATACTTTAATGGTGCATATAACGGTTTTTTAGTTGATGAAGTTGTTCGTATCCACCGTATCACATGGAGTGATATTAAAGATTATTCTGCAATAAGCGACTTAAAAATTGTTGATTCAGTTCTTGGCGTTGTTACTATTGACGGCCGCCTTATTCAAATGCTTGACTTTGAAAAAATCGTTGCAGAAATCAACCCTATTACTATGGTTAGAGAAACTACTGAAATAGATATGTCCCGCTATTATGACAGAAACGGTAAAACAATATTTTTAGCAGAAGACTCTCCTACAATTAGAAAACTTCTGCAAAGCAGTTTTACTCGTGCAGGCTATAATACTGTTGCCTTTGAAAATGGTATAGAATTACTTACAAGGCTTAGAAAAGAAAAACCAAACCTTATAATTACAGACCTTGAAATGCCTGGCGGCAGCGGCGACTATGTTGTTAGAAAAACTAGAGAAAAAGAAATATTTAATGATGTACCTATATTAGTATTTTCATCAATGGTAAGTGTAGAAAATGAAAGAAAACTTTTACACATAGGTGCATCTAAATTTATTGGTAAACCTGATTTAAGTGATTTAATACATGCTGTTGATGACTTTGTTCTTGACCATAAAGGCATCATAATACACGAAAAAGAAAAAGATTTAGCACAATAATTTATGAGGTAGATTAATGAAAAAAGTATTATTTTCTACATTAATTGCTATGCTTGCAGCATCATGTGCATCTACAAGTAATGATGCTGTTAAAAAAAGTTTAACTAACATTAATGAAGAACTTGTTGTTATCCAAAAATCTTTAACAGATACTCAAATGAATATGGAAGATGTGCAGTCTGCCAGTGGTAACCTGCAAAACGATGTTACCACTAATGCTGATGCAATTGCAGAACTTCGTTCAGAGATAGCTTACCTTAATAATGAAATATTAGTATTAAAAGGTAATAAAGGTGCATCTGCTGCTCCAGCGCAGGATACAAGCAGTAAAAATGTAAGCTCAACAACCACATCAAAAGGCAGCTCTGCTCCTTTAAATAATATTATTATACTTGATGAAAAAACTCCAGCTGCACCAAAAGAAGAAGCTCCACAGATAGTTGTGATTGAAGATTCTGGTGCTGCAAAAAACAGTCTTTATTCTTATGCTATTGAGCTTAACAGGCAGAAAAAATATGCTGAAGCAAGAGGCAAATTTCAAGAATTTATCAAAAAATACCCAAAAGACCAGTTAGCAGGCAACGCTCAATACTGGATAGGCGAAACATATTATTCTGTTAATGATATGAATAATGCTATGAAAGCATTTCAAGATGTTATCAATAAATTCCCTAAATCTAATAAAATACCTGATGCTATGTTAAAAATTGGCTATGTTCAAGAAAAACAGGGTAAAAAACAGGATGCAGTTTCCACATTCCAAAGCCTGCTTAAAAAATATCCAAAATCAAAACCAGCTACACTTGCAAAACAAAAACTGCAAACTCTTGGCGCATAATTTTAAATTATCACATATACATTTAAGCCTGTGCATAAACACAGGCTTTTTTTATTGCTAAAATAAGGAATTTATTATAAAGTTATAAAAACAATTTAAGAGGTAATATGATACAAATCAAACCTTTTATAAAGTGGGCAGGTGGCAAAGGACAACTGCTCCATGAAATTCGCAAAATGTATCCAAAAGAACTTGGTAAAACAATCACTAAATATGCAGAACCATTTGTTGGCGGTGGTGCTGTTTTGTTTGATATTTTATCTTCATATAATTTAGAACAAATATATATCAGTGATATTAATAAAAACCTGATAAATACATATAATATTATAAAAAATAATCATAAAGAATTAGTAGAAATATTATCATATTTAGAAAATATATACTTATCACTTAATAATGAAATGCAAAAAGAATTTTATTATCAAAAAAGAGATGAATATAATAATAAGATTAATCAGTATGATATTCATAAAGCAGCGCTTTTTATTTTTTTAAATAAAACCTGTTTTAATGGATTATATAGAGTTAATAGAAATAACATATTCAACGTTCCAGCTGGAAAATATAAAAAGCCTAAAATATACAGTTTAGAAAATTTATCAGCCATTGCACATGCATTAAAAGATATAGATATTATTGCAGGCAGTTATACAAATGTATACAGCTTTGCAGATGAAAAAACATTTATTTAT